>JBBQCQ010000618.1:0-3077 GCA_038318835.1 Gemmatales bacterium
ACCTGTCGAAGGAGGACGACGCCACGCTGGCCCTCTACGGCCTGAAACGGGGCCAGACCGACGGGTTCGGCTGGCAGTGCCTCGTCGCCCGGCGGTTGGTCGAACGCGGGGTGCGGTTCGTGGAACTCATCCACACCGGGTCGTCCAACAACTGGGACTCGCACGGCAACATGGCCGACCACGGCCGCCTGGCCCCGCAGGTCGATCGGCCGATGGCCGGGTTGATTCAAGACCTGAAGCAGCGGGGGCTGTTCGACGACGTGTTGGTGGTGGGCACAACCGAGTTCGGCCGCACGCCGTTCAACAACACGGACCACAATCCGGGCCGCGAGCACCACAACTGGGCCTTCAGTTCGTGGCTGGCCGGAGCCGGGGTCAAGCGGGGCGTCGTCCACGGCGCGACCGACGAACACGGCATGAAGGCGGTGGAGAGGCCCGTCCACGTCCACGACTTCCACGCCACCATCTTGCACCTGATGGGCCTCGATCACGAGAAGCTGACCTACCGCCACGCCGGCCGCGATTACCGCCTGACAGACGTATCCGGCACCGTGGTCAAAGACATTCTGGCGTGACCGCACGAGTCGGCCCCCGTTTTTTCTCGCACGATGAGGACACCGATCCGTATGCCGTCCACGCCCGTCGAGTGCCCCCACGGCGGCCGACCTTGCCGACTTCCACGCCGGTCGGTTGCTCGACGACCGCATCGAAGTAATGGGCCAACACCTCGAAGAATGTTCGCGCTGCCAGGCAGCCGCGACGATCGACCCCCGAACCCCGCCGGCCTCCGTTGACCCGACTGTATTTGAGTGCGAGCCGGCCTGCCGGGAGGCCATCGACCTCGCCACCGGGTCGCCAGTTCAGGAACTGCTCGCCACCGGGTCGCCAGTTCAGGAACTGAAGGGCCACACGTTCAAGGTGCGCGATCTGAGCTAATCGCCGGACGGCCGCCGCTTGGCGTCGGCGAGCGAGGACGGGACCGTAATGCTCTGGGACACGACGCGCGGCCGGGCGATGGTGACGTTCGAGATGCGGATGCCGGTGCTGGCGGTGAGTTGGAGTCCCGATGGGGGGAGACTCGCCGCCCAGTTGGAGAATGGCGACGTGATCTTGTTGGACGGCCGCGGGTCAGATTAGCCCGACGAGTTCTTCCCGCAGGCGTTTCATGACGCGGCTGTTGGCCACGTAAACCGCACCGAGGGACAACCCCAACTCCGCCGCCACCTCGGCCGCCGGGCGATGATCCCAAGCGATCCCTTCAAACGCCCGCCACGTCCGCTGCTCGAACTCATCGCGAATGAAGTTCAGCCCGAGGCGGACCACGAACGTGGTCGGGTCGCATGTCGGGTCCGTTTCCTCGTCGCACCCCTGCGGTTCCGAATCGCCCGGCAGTTGTTCCAGGAGCACCTGGTTGCCGCTGCCGCCGACGGGTGATGACCCGTAACCACCCGCCGAACGTCCCGCTGGGGTGGTCACGATTGAAGTGATGCAGGCTGCGGAAGACTTCCAGGTACACGTCTTGAAATTCGTGTAAGGTCCGCGCAATAAGGATTATGACAGCATTTCGTGCCGGCGGACACTCTGAAGTCCGGTTGAGACTGCTTTTATCGGAAGACACCCCATGAAACGCTGGATTCGCACGCTCTCCCCAGCAGCCACCGGTCGTTCGTCCCGCTCCGCCCGCCTTCGGCTGACCCCACTCGACGAGCGCGTCGTGCCGGCCGTCCACGGGTGGATCGGGGCGAGCGGCGGGAGTTGGAGTGTCGCGAGCAACTGGATTAACGGCGTGCCCACGAGCAACGATTCGGGCGGCACCATCGTGTTGTTCGGCGAAGGAACGACGTCGAGCATCGACAACATTCCCGGCCTCACCGTGAACGCCATTCAGCTGAACGGCGTCGGGTACGGCGAACACCACGATCACCCTGGCCCAGACGCTCAACGTCGATTCGAGCGCCGTCTCCTCCGGGGATACCGGCATCGTGGCGAGCGCGGTCTCGGCCACGATGACGATCGCCAACTCCGGCGGTTCGCTGAACGTCACGGGGCGGCCGCTTATTCTCAACATCGCGAACATCAATGCCGGACCGAGCACGCTGACCATCTCCGCGCCGATCATGGGGGAGTCAAGGCATCACGAACGTCGGCAATGGCACGACCATGCTGACGAACACGAACAGTAGTTTCACCGGCAACGTGACGGTGAACGATGGCACACTGACCGCGCCCCCATTTCGACGCCCAATATCCCCAACCCGACGACCAGCGCCCTCGGCAATCCGTCGGTCGCTCGCAACATTACCGTCAACACCGGGTCGAGGCTCCGATTCGCCGCGACCGACACGTTCGGGAACGCCGCGTCCACCCCGGTCGTGGAGGTGATCGTCAACGGCGGGATCGTCGACAATGCGAATAACTCCTTCACGACCCTCGGCCCGCTCACACTCAATGCCGGACGGTTGACAACGACCGGCGGAGTTAGCGGCGGGTATCAGGCGTTCAGCCTAATCGCGTCACATGTCTCCCGCGTTGCGAACACGGTGATTTCGCGTGGATTCGCTTTGGTTTTAAGTCGGATTGAGAATTTCCATAGGGCAGTAGCATTGTATACATGGGGTATCGGAATGTGCCACACCGTTGGCAAAATGTGGGCATAACTTTTAGCTCAACCAAAGAGTGTTGACTAAGAGAACCAAAAACACATGCGTCATCTCGTTGAGGTTTGCAGTAACCCGGTAAAATCGACCACAACTCACTGTGATGCTACCACTTGTGTTATATCGATTGTTAGGCATAGGTTAGGTGTCGCTGGCCCCGTTTTGGCAGCTAAACCCAATCCACTACCGGAACTGGAGTTTCGTCCGAACGGATGACCGGGTAGAAACAGTACGGAATCTTTAATCGGAGGATCATGGATGATTCGGCCAGACGTGACGAAATGGGGTCAAACGGTCGATGACTTGCGCCGAATGGCGTTGGACGCTACTCATCCCCGAACGCGGGAGCGATTCCAGGCCCTCTACATGATCGCCAGTGGGCAGACCAACGCCACCCGATGGGCCGACGAGATCGGCCGG
>JBBQCQ010000619.1:0-3071 GCA_038318835.1 Gemmatales bacterium
ACGGGCATGAGTGACGCCACTTCCGAGGCCCGATAGCCGGTCGCGAGGGCCGTCAGGTAGATCATCCGACGGTCGTGTCCGGTCAGGTCGCGGAACGTGGCCGCGGAGCACTCGGCGGCCGTCAGCAACTTCAGGCACTCGGCCTCGTCGAACGCGCCCCGCTCACGCCGGCGGTCGGCCTGGGCGTTGACCGGCTTGGCGAGGCCGAGCGGACTCCGTCGCAGTCGCTCGTGATCGACCATCCACCGCACGAACTGCTTGACCGCCTGAAGGTAGTCGTTCGACGTGGCGGCCGCCGTGCCCTTCGTGCGGTCGGTGCGGAGACGTTCGACCGTCTCTCGTGGATACCTGCGGGCCTTGCCATTGCCCGTGGCGGCGAGACTATGCCGGCGGATTAGGGCGGCGACGGCCGAGTCGCAGATTCCGCCGAGCAGATGCCGGACTTCCTTCAGCGTGAACATGGAGCCATCCAGCATCGGTGGCAGCATTGGTGATTCGTGTCGGAGGCCGGCGAGGAACTGCTCAAGTGGCTCGGGGGAGATGTCGGCCGTCGTCACCCACCGGCAGCCGGTGAACGTCCGGGTGACGCGGCCCACTTTTCGCGAGACGTACTCATCGTCGCGGTCGTTCGCGCGAAGGGAGTCGGCCCATTCGGCCAAGTGCTCGGCGAGTGTGCGGTCGGCGTGGACCGCGAACGAATCGACCGCCCCGGCCCGGCCCATCTCCTTCTGCCGGACCAGCTCGCCGTACATGATCTTCGCCGCGGCTTTGTTCGCCGACAGGGGGTGCTTCTTCTTCCCGTTCACGTCGATCTTGGCGTACCACACGGCCGCCTTTCTGAGGTACGACCGCCCGTTCTTCGTCAGTGGGAACAGGCGGGGCTTACCGTCCTCGGCCAGGCGGACGTACCGCTTCCCGTTGCGATCGACGACCTCGGCGCCCTGGGGAATCGGCTTGCTGAACGACGGCTGGAACATGGGCATAATTCGACCCTCGGTGCGCGACAGGGTATCCCGTCGGGCGGGCGTGGGTCAACTCGGAGTAAAGGAAAGGGTTCAGGAACTGCCGATTTGCTTCCAAACGGCGGGCCACGTCTTCGCGTCGTACAAGTCGCCCCGCTGGGTCCGGTGGCGCAACCAGGCGTTGACCTCGGCCCGCTCCCAGCGGAGGGAACCGCCGATCCGTACCGGCTGGGGACCGATCTCCGGCGTCGCCTTCAGCCGCTCGAAGGTGCTCTCGCCGAGGGCCATGAGCCGCGCCAAGTCCTTTAGGCCGATCAGGGCCGGCGAAGGCTTGGCGGCGTCCACCAGTTCGCGGAGTAGGTCCACGACTTCGGCGAGTTTTGTGTCGGCGTCAGCCACGGGCCACCGCCTTCGGTGGGCGAACGTACCAGTCTCCCGTACCGCGGAGATGAAGTAAGAACCACTCGGCCCGGTCGCGGGTGCCGACCGTACCGACGACGATCCACTGTCGGGAACCGGCCGGCTTGAACTCCACGGCCCACCGTCGGGAAGCATCGAGAGTATTCATCGCGCCCTCTCGATCTTGAACGGGTTCGGTTTCTTCGTTGCATTCGCCTCGGCCTCGGCGAACAGGGCCGGGTACGACTCACGGGCCAGCGGGTGGATACGGTCCCACTCGCCACCGTTCGGGCCTTCGACAGCCACCAACCGCACGTCGGCCGGCAGCAGTTCCTTCGGGTTGATGACGCAGCCTGGGCCGATGGGCTTGCCACGGTTGTCCATCGCGTACAGGTTGCGGGCGGTGAGGAGTGCCCGGAGCGAGCATTGCAAGATGCCGATCACGGGTTCGAGGTCGGCCGGCGGCGGCGAGGTGAGCAAGAGGTCCGGCCCGTCCACGGCCGGGGCACACCCGATGGCAGTCAGTTTCGTCAGAAGGTCTTGTGCGGTCATGACTTCACCCCCTTCTCAGCCGTGCCGTTCCGGGGTGGCGAGCCGTACCGCACCGCCTTCCGCACCTCGTCCCCCGGTATTGCCCGCGATTTGCCGTCCCTCCCGTCCCTACTGCCCCTCCCGTTGTCGCAAGGTGTTTCCGGATAAGGGTTTGACTTCGGTTCGTCATAGGGACGGCACCCGTCCCGGTCGCGTCCCTCTTCGGGCGAGTGCTGTCCCTCCCCTTTGATCAACCGGACGTACCGCGTCCGTTGGCCGCCGTTCTCCCGGCCGGTGGAAAAGTGGATGCCGTGAACCCGGCGGAGGTTGGGCGCGAGACGGAGGAGTTTGCCCGACAGGTAGCTCGGTTTGGTGGGCCAGTCCTTCGGCTTCGGGTCCGGCGGGGCGAACGATTTCAGTTCCTCGAAAAGTTCACTGGCGGTCGACTTCCACTCGGTTGTCCGGTGTTCCATGAACCGGATGACGGCTGCGGCGATGGTCGAGTCTTCGATGGCCTGTTCGCCAGCGTTGCTGCGGTTTTGCGTGTACGCCTCGTAGAAGACGGAGTCGGTGTCGGAATGCACGCCCTCGCACGCGACCGCGAAAGTAACGAAGTCGGCCATGCGCGGGACTTTGGTCAGCTTCACCTCGTCGCGGTGGCGAAGTCCGTCGGCCACGCGGCTGAACAGAGCGCCGAGTAGTTCGGGGTGGGCCGAGTCGAACCGCTTCCACAACTCCGACTCCGTCTTCCGGTCTTCTTCCTTGATGGCTTCCAGGCGGATCAGGATGGAGCGGTCGAGCAGGTCCCCGGCCCGCACGAAGTCCTCAATGCCGCCGAGGATGACGGGCTTCGTCGCGTCGAAGATTTGCTCCTCGCTGTCCGAGTACAATGTTCGCGTGCTGAAGCCGCCGCCGGTCGCGAGTGAACACAGGTCGTCACTGAGCCACGACGGTAGTGAAGACAAATTGTCGAACGCCATGACGTGACTGTTGACGGCCGCGATCATCAGGTCGCGGGATTCCTTCGGCGGCTTCCTGATACATGAACCCACCGAGGGTGTCCTATCCTCTAACGGGAGGTAATCCCCTTCGTTATGAGGTGACCGCCGTGATCCGTGTCCAGTTGCCCGCGACCGAGGTCGACCGCCTCGATGCGCTGTTCCGCTCGACCGACGACCA
>JBBQCQ010000620.1:0-3065 GCA_038318835.1 Gemmatales bacterium
GGCCATCGAGAAGGGCGTTCGCGAGATGATGGACCGCGGGGCACTGGCCGGGTACCGGATCCAGGACATCGCTGTGGAGGTCCACTTCGGCAAGTATCACGACGTGGACTCGTCCGAGGCGGCGTTCAAGACGGCGGCCCGGTACGCCTTCAAGAAAGCGTTCCTCGCGGCGAAGCCGACGTTGTTGGAACCGATCGTGAAGCTGGACATCACGACGCCGGCGAAGTTCACCGGGGCGGTCCTGGGCGACCTGCCAACGAAGCGGGCACACGTCGAACACCAGGACACGCTGCCCGGCGACCTGAATCTGATTCAGGCGCGGGCCCCGCTCGGTGAAGTGTCCCGGTACGCGGCCCAACTCGGCGGCATGACGCAGGGGCAAGGCTCCTACGCGATGGAACTGAGCCACTACGAGACGGTGCCGCCAGCCGTGCAGCAGCAGGTGGTCGCGAAGTCGCAGTTGAAGGAACTGGAAGACGAGTGAGGGTTTTGTCGGTGCGAAAGCCCAGGCACGGCCGTGCCTGGGCTTTCGCACAACCAACACTCTCCTTGCTCGCGTGTTCCCCGTCAGTAAAGCTACAAGAACCCGACATCCTCTGGCGCACGGACCGGCATGAAAGCCCTCACGCACTTTTTCCTCAACGAGTGGTACTTCGCCTTCCCGATGGCGGCGATGACGCTCACGGCGTTCCTGCTCGTCGCCTGGCGGATGTTGCTCAATCAGAGCGCGAAAACGCGCATGGACCGCTTCCTGCCGGAACTGCAATCGACCCTCAAGCGCAAGGGCACGAAGGCGGCCGTCGCCCTCTGCCGCAACGAGAAGGGACTGATCCCGAACGTGCTCTATGTTGCCGGCCTGGAAGCCTCGGAGCAGGGCGTCGCCGCGATGCGGCGCAGCATGGCGAGTGCGGTCGAGTTGGAGATTCACCCCCGATTGAACTTCCTGCTCGCCCCGATCCTGGCGATTGCCAAAATTTCGACGATGGTCGGCCTGCTCGGTACGGTCGTCTCGATGATCGGCACCTTCTCGAAGATTGGCGAGGCGACGGCGAAAGGCCCCGGCGGTGGCAACGTCGGCGCGCAGGCCGAGTCGATCGGCCTGGCCCTGTTCGCGACGGCGCTCGGGCTGCTCACCGCGATTCCGCTGGTGTTCACGCACGTGCTGTTCAAAGACGGAATCGCCCGATTCGAGACGAAGATGAAAGGGGCCGCCCAGAAGCTCATCGTGCTAGTGCAGAACGCGAAAGCCGGCACGCTCACCGACCCACTGGAGGCCGCCGCCGAACCGCCCGCCCGCCCGCGCCGAGATGCTGACGACGACGAGGAAGACGACGACCGCCGCTCGTCGCGCCGCGAACGGGCACGGAGGTAGTGCATGGCCGTTGTCACCTTCGATGTCTGGTTGCTCTCGTCGAACACCGTCTACCGCGGCGTGCCGTTCGGCGTGGTCACCGACTGGGCACAGCAGGGCCGACTGGCCGCCAACGACAAGGTGAAGGAGGCCGGCCCCGGCGAGGACTGGGTGCGTGTGGCCGACCATGCTCTCGTCGGCGATTACTTGTTCGTGAAGACGGCTGAAACGCCGGCCGTACCGGGGAAGGCGAACGAGGCTCTCGAACCGATCGAGATGGACGTGGCCTGGAAGAAGTCGCACGACGACGGCGACGACGACCCGGACCTGATCCCGCTCATCGACATCAGCCTCGTGCTGCTTATCTTCTTCATGATGACGGCCACCGTCTCCACGCCGAACGCCTTCCCCAACCCCGAGATGGCCAACGCTGCCAACCTCAGCGAAGACGCCGAGGCCTTCGTCGTCGAGATTAACAAGAACGTGAACGGCGAGGCGACCTACTCACTCCGCGTCGGTACGGCCGGCCCGGAAGCTGGTGCGGGCGAACTGGCCACGCTGCCGGAACTGGTGCGAGTGCTCGACGCGAAACTGACGGACATTCTCTCTCGCGGTGGCAAGCCGCCGACGATTCACGTGGCCTGTCACAAGGAACTGAACAGCGAGCGGATGCTGGAACTGGCGAGCGAGTTGGAGAAACGGAAGCGGGACAACAAAATCGCGATGTTTGCGTCCGTCGTGAACGAGAAACCCAAATGAGCTGGAAGATTCGCTACGAAGGGTCCGACACCATCGTGGATGTGCCCACGGCCCAGCGGGTGCTCGATGGCGTTCGCGAGGGCGAATGGCAGACCACCGACGACATTCGCGGCCCGTCCGACACGGCCTGGACACCGATTGAGGAACACCCGCAGTACGCGGATGCGATTGCCGAGATGGAACCCGTCGCGCTGCCGGAGGCCGACGAAACGCATCTCGACATGAATCCGCTGATCGACGTGGCCCTGGTGCTGCTCATCTTCTTCATCCTCACGACGACCTACGCCGTGTTGCGGCGGACCATCGACGTGCCGAGCGAACCCGACCCCGACAAGGGGCAGGCGCAGAAGCAGAAGACGCCGACGGAGCAAGTGCTGGAACGATCTTTCAAGGTCGAGGCATGGCTGATCGACGACCGGGCGCGAGTGAAGGTGAACGACAAGATTGTGGAGGTCGAGGACCTGGAAAAGACGCTGAAGGATGCGATGAAGGTGACGAATCACACCGAGATGCTGCTGGAGTTCGAGGGCCGCATCCCGTGGGGGGTGCTGGCCCAGATCATCGACGCCGCCAAGGCCGCGGAAGTGACGAACATCACCTTCAAGCGGAAGAAGTCCGGGAGTTAATGGTGCGAAAGCCCAGGCACGGCACAGGGCTTTCGCACCATCAAATCGTCTGCTTCGTCACCTGCTTGTACAGGGCGGGGCCGGTCATGCGGAAGGCGGCCTCGTGCGGGCAGGCGGCCACGCAGAACGGGTCGGCTCCCTCCGGCACCAGGTCGTGGCATTTATCGCAGTTCACGGCCGTGTCGGCGATGCTGATCTTCTGGTTCACTTCCATCTTGTCGGGAATCTGAATCGCCCCGTACGGGCAGTTCCGTTCGCACTGGCCGCAGCGGATGCAGTGGTCGTCGATCTTGATGTGCAGTTCCGTACCGGAACGGTGGATGGCGTCT
>JBBQCQ010000621.1:0-3062 GCA_038318835.1 Gemmatales bacterium
CATTGAACTCCGCCTTCACCGGCGACGAGTACCCGCACCCGCCGCCCACCGTGCCGACGTCCGCCTTCCAGATTACCTCGCCGTCGGCGATTTTCAGGGCGACCACCGCCGCCTTCGACCCGCACGGGGTGCAGATGACCGAGTCGCCGTCGATGTACACCGAATCGTTGTACCCCCACGTCGGCACCTTCCCGCCGAAGTCCTTGAGGTAGCTTTTCGTCCAGAGTTGCTTGCCGGTGGCGGCATCCAGGCACGCGACGGTGCCATTGATGCTGACGGCCACTACCTTGCCGTCGTGGTAGGTCGGCGTGCTGCCGGGGCCGTTCGTCTGGCCGGCCACCTTCGTGGCGTCGGCGAACGGCGTGAACCACATCTCGGTGCCATCGGCCTGCTTGAGTGCCCAGACGCCGTCCCGGCCGCTACGGGTGCCGATGCCGAAAATTTTCCCGTCCGCGATCGACGGCGTGCCGAACCCGACGCCGAGGGTTTTCGCCGTCCAGAGCAGTTTCGGCCCGCCCTCGGGCCAGGTCTTCAGCAGGCCCTTTTCGGTGCTGATGCCGTCGCGGTTCGGGCCGCGAAAAGCGGGCCAGTCGGCGGCCATGACCGGCGTAGCCACGGTCAGGAGGGCGCAAGCCCAAAGGTGAGTTCTCGGCGTCATCGTTCGGCATCTCCAAAGCGGGATGGGAGCGGCGGGATTCGAGCAGAAGTCGGCGAAGGGTATCGTACTGCGAATGCCCGATCGTTCAATTCCGGACACCCGCGAGGATCACCCGCGACCGCACGCTCAGGCCTGGGGGCACCCCCCGCGCGATGCCAAAAACATCGTCATCTCGGAGCCGAAGAAGTGACCACGGAGCACGGGACGGGGAGAAACAAGAAAACCCCGCAAGGGAATGCCTTGCGGGGTTCTGGTCGGAGTGGGCGTTACTGGATTTGAACCAGTGACCCCTACAATGTCAATGTAGTACTCTAGCCAACTGAGCTAAACGCCCGACATCTCTTTCATACACAATCCCCCGGCGGCGTCAAGATCGCGCACAGAGCCGGCCGGACTTCACCTCGACACGGTTTTCGCCGGCCGGTATCACCCCACGATTCCGCGAACCGGAGAGATCGTATGCGCATCGCCGCGATAGTGGTGGTACTCGCCCTGTGTGGCTGCCAGGATTCGCGGTTTCTTCGCACGGCCCGCGGGTTCATCAACAAGCCCGTGGACACGACCGGCACCAGGGAAGCCTCGGTGGCGTCGGCCGCTCGCGTCGATCAGGTCGGCCGGCAAATCCTGTCCGCCAACGTCTTCTGTGGCGTCGATGTCGGCTTCCAGACCATCGGCAACACGGAATCGGTCCTCTTCCACCGCGGGCAGCAGAGCGTGTTCATCTCCGACTCGCTCGTGGACCGCTGCAAGACCGACGAAGAACTCGCGGCCGTCCTCTGCTC
The DNA here is from genome assembly GCA_038318835.1 of Gemmatales bacterium. Taxonomy (GTDB): domain Bacteria; phylum Planctomycetota; class Planctomycetia; order Gemmatales; family Gemmataceae; genus Limnoglobus. The sequence goes on from JBBQCQ010000621.1 coordinate 1,441, forward strand.
CGAACTCGGCAAGATGGTGGCCGAACGCCGCAACGCCACGAAGATGGGCTACGCCGACCCGATCATGGCCATCACGCTGACGAACAGCGGCGAAGCCGGCGGCATTCCCGCCGATCAGTTCCGCCTTGCCGAGTTGGCCGCGATCGAGAAGCGGACGCCGAAGAAGGTCGTGGACCGCGTGCTTGCCGAAACGACCGACCCGCGGCGAATCGCCATCGAGATGCTGAAGACCACCGGCATCGACGAGGCGAACTACCCGAAGGGCGAACAACTCCTCCGCGGGTCGAATAAGAACCGCGACATGATCCGCCAACTCGACGGCGGCGGCGGCAAGCCGGAGTGGTCGAACTGACATTCGCCGATTCTTCCCTCACTCCCTAATTCAATTCTCGGGCAAAACGTCGCCGACATTGCTTGTCCGCCCCCGCCCGATATATTTCCTCAAGAACCTTGAGGAACTCTCTCTCCTCGTCGCGAAAGCGGTGCGTGTCATGATTCGATCCCCCCGACATATCATGTTCGGTTCGCTCATTCTGATCGCCCTCGGCGTCGTCGGGTGTACCAGCGGCGGGAGCAACGCGGGTAAACCGAAGGTGGCCATCGTCACCAACTGTACCGATCCGTTCTGGGACATCTGCCAGGCCGGGGCGATGAAGGGGGCGGCCGACTTCGATGTGGACGTGACCTTCAAGCAACCGGCCCAAGGCACCGTCGATGCGCAAATGAAGATCGTGGACGACATGCTGAAGCTCGGCATCCAGGGTCTTGCGGTCAGCGTCATCAACCCGAAGGAACAGACGCCGAAGCTAAAGGTCATCGCCCAGGATTTGCCGCAGAGCAATTTCATCACGATGGACAACGACGCGGTGGATTCCGGCCGGCTGTGCTACGTCGGCGTGGACAACTACGAGGCGGGCAAAGAGGCCGGCCGCATGGTGAAGCGGGCACGGCCGAACGGCGGCACGGTCGCGCTGTTCATCGGCAACACCGACTCGGCGAACGCTCAGGCTCGCACCGCCGGCGTGCTCTCGGAACTTGCCGACCGCGACGTGCGGGCCGACGTGGCCGCCGGCAAGTACGAGGACAAGTACGGCAAGTACACCTTCCACCGCAAGCAACCGATCACCGACGACATGAAGCAAGACAAGGCGCTCTCGAACGCGGCCGACACGCTCGAACAACTCCAGGGCACGCCCGACGTGTGCATGGTCGGCCTGTACGCCTATAACCCGGCCAAGATTCTCGAAGCGGCCCGCAAGAAGAGTCTCGTCGGCAAGATCAAAATCGTCGCCTTCGACGAAGACCTGACCACCCTCGACGGCATCGACAAGGGCGAGATCGAGGGGAGCGTGTCGCAGGACCCGTACAACTACGGCTACGACTCGGTCCGCTGGCTGGCGCACGTGATTAGGAACAAGCCGAAGAGCGAATTGCCGCAGAAGGGCACGCCGTACAGCATCATCACCCGCGACGGCCAGACGCCGAACATCCCCGGCATCAAGAACCGCAAGGCCGCCGACTACCTGAAGACGATCAACGAGGCGATCAAGAAGTAAACCTTCGACTTCCGAAGTCCGGCTTCGACTTTGGAAGTCGGACTGGCAACCGCTCCCGACTGGGGG
>JBBQCQ010000622.1:0-3060 GCA_038318835.1 Gemmatales bacterium
TCGCCGACGTGCTTGCCCATCTGGAAGCCGGTTTGGAGCGAGCGGAACGCCTCCGGGAACTTCTTCTCGCCGAGCTCCATCCGGCAGTTCAGCGACACGAGCCGAATCAGTTCGCGGTTCCCCTGCACCGACGGCAGAATCCGCGAGATGTCTTGGGCCTTCAGCTTCTCCGTCTGCCAATCGCAACGGCCCTGGCGTGCGGCGGCGTCCAGTTCCTTCAGCACGTCGTTGTACGCCACAAGAAACGCGGCCATCTTCCCGGTCGGCAGTTGCTCGACGGGCAGTTGCCCCCACTGGTCGAGGAGGTCTTCTTGCTCCTGGGCTTGCTTCGCGTCCCGTGGCCGCGCGGGGCGAAGGATGACGGCTCGCTGATAGCCGACGGCGGCGTTGCCGGGCGAGCGGTCGCGGGCCGGCGGGAGGAGTTCGAACTTCAGCGCCGGCCGGGGGGCGAGCGTCGGCGAGATGATGAGCTTCGTCGTCCACAGGGCCGGGTCCGGTTCGCGAGCCTTCGCGTTGCCGCCGTCTTTGGCGGGCGGCTGGCTATTCGACGTGGGCACGAACAGGAAGGCGAGGAAGGCGAGCGGGAGAAGCAACTTCATGGCAAATCTCGTGGGTCGTCGGTGAGCGGTTTCGGCCTGGCGGGCGGGCCGTAGATGGCGAAGGTGCCGCGCGGCAGTTTCAACGAGTCTTCGAGCTTGCCCACGTCCAGGTTCGCGCCGGGGGCGTTTGGGTTGGGCAGCATGTTGATGCCGCCGGCGAGCACGTCGGAGCGCAGTTGCAAATACTGGGCGAGCTTCGCCGGGTCTCCGGTTTCCGCTGACAGTGGCGCCGGCCGCGGAGCTTCGGCGATCGCCGGCGATGGCTTCGGGGTTGATGGGGCGACGTTCAGGTTCTCGCCCCCTCGTATCGGGGTGTTCTCGGGAAGCGATAGCACCGTCAGCCCGACGCCGACCAGCATGCACGCGGCCGCGGCTTGCCCGTACACGATGCGCTTCCAGAACGCCACGTCGCGGTCCCGACCGGCGGCCCCGGCGGCGAACATGAGCTGATCGCGACTCAGGGCCGTCGGCATCGGCTCCAGGTGGCTGAGCGCGCGGGCGAGCGGGTCGCCGATGCACAGCGCCGCGTCGGTCAGCGGGTCGGGGTCGTTCGGGGCGGACATTGTTTCACACCTAACTTGTCACGAAGGAGGTCGAGGCCGAGGGCGAACCGGCGGTAGCACGTACTGGCACTGCCGCCGACCATCGCAGCAATCTGTTCAAAGGTCAGGCCGCCCCACAGGTGGGCGACCATGATCTCGCGAATCTCGTCGGGCAACTGCCCGAGGGCGGCGGCCGCAGTGCGGGCGTCCAGCCCGGTCGGGTCTTCGGTGGGCACGAACCAGAGCGGGGCTTGCGTGGCCGCCTGCGTCTCGTACTTCTGTCGTCGGCGTGCCGCCCGACCCGCATCGATGGCCGCGTTCCGCACCACCCGGAACAACCACGCGGCGACGTTCTCCGGCATCGTCCGCTGGCGAACGAGTTTGAGGAACGCCGTCTGCACCACATCTTCCGCCGACCCGCACCACTGGCGGGCGTACAGCGTCAACGCGGCCGCGTGGCGGTCCACCAACAGAGCCAGTGCTTCCGGTCCCATTACCACGATGACGATCCCAGCCGCAATTCATTTCGCGAAGAAATTTTGTTCACTGAAACAGTACAGTTTCCTGGCCCGACCGGGGGCAACCTGCTCAGGTATCTTGCGGATGGTGTAGATTTCTCTAGCACGAGCGACTAGGATAGACTCTAACTCTCACGGATTTTGATGGCATCCCGATACTTCCTCTCCCGGAAGTGACCTACTGATGCCGAATCATGAGTCATTCGTGCCACCGTTTCCGGACATCATCGGTAGCGGCCCGGCCATGCAGAGCGTGTATCGCCTCGTTCAGTTGGCGTCGCCCCGCACCGCGACCGTCCTCCTGATCGGCGAAACCGGCACTGGGAAGGAAGTCATTGCCCGTGCGGTTCACAAATCGAGCCGTCGGGCCGATGGGCCGTACATCCGCGTAAACTGCGGCGCACTTCACGAGAACCTGCTGGAGAGCGAACTCTTCGGCCACGTCAAGGGTGCGTTCACGGGAGCCATCGAGAACAAGACCGGCCGCTTCGAGGCCGCCCACCTCGGCACGATCTTCCTGGACGAAATCAACAGCATGTCGCCGAAGCTTCAGGTGAAGTTGCTCCGCGTCTTGCAAGAGCGAGAGTTCGAGCGCGTCGGCGAGAGCAAAACCATCCGCGTCGATGTGCGCGTGATCGCGGCCACGAACGCTTCGCTGGAAGAACTCGTCGAGCAAGGGCACTTCCGCGAGGACCTGTACTACCGGCTGAACGTCGTGCCCATCACGTTGCCTTCGCTGCGCGAACGCCGCGAGGACGTGGAACCGCTGGCGCGATTCTTCCTGAAGCGGTACGCTGAAGCGAACAAGATGACGGCCCCGGAAATGACCGCCGAAGTCATGACAGCCCTGAAGGCCCACGACTGGCCGGGTAACGTCCGCGAGTTGGAGAACACCATCGAGCGGCTGATCGTGCTCTCCGACAACGGCCACCTCAAGGCCGAGCATTTGCGATTGGACCGCCCGCGGACGGTGCTGCGCTCCGCGAAGGGGTCGGCCGGCACCGATGTGGCGTCCTTGATTCGCACGCTAGTGAAAGCCGGCGTGCAGTCGCCGTTGCCGCAGGGCACGAAGCTCTACGACTTCCTGGTCGGCGGCCTGGAACGAGAATTGATTAACCAGATGATGCGCATCTGCGGCAACGTGAAGATCACGGCCGCCGACCGCCTCGGCATCAACCGCAACACGCTGCACAAGAAGCTCGAAGAGTACGACCGCTCCGACACCCCCACCGATGGCGACGAGGCCGCTTGACCGCAGGAGAAAAAAACTAGGCCGGCAAACGTGACTGGTTGAGCTTGTTTTCCAGGGCTTTCAGGTACCCCTCGGGGTCGCGCCGGAACCGTCGCCGCTCGACCCGCCGCTGCCGCCGCTCTTCCAACTCCGCCCGCACGTCCACCCAC
>JBBQCQ010000623.1:0-3054 GCA_038318835.1 Gemmatales bacterium
GGCCCTGCCGGGGCCGACCGCGTTCCTCCCTCAGACGGCTGCCGGACCAGGCCGGAAGCTCCCGGCGGCGGGAAGGGGTCGGCCCCGGCAGGGCCGACCTAATTCAGTCGTGCCTACCCCGATTCCCTCGCGCTGCTAAACTACACTGGTACGACACCGCTCACGGACCACGAGCTGCACAACATGCCGACGCCGACCCGCCTTATTCGCAACTTCTGCATCATCGCCCACATCGACCACGGGAAGAGCACCCTCGCGGACCAGTTCCTCCTGAAATCTGGGGCGGTCAGCCAGCGGGACATCAAAGCCCAGACGCTCGACAGCATGGACCTCGAGCGCGAGCGCGGCATCACCATCCGCATGCACCCGGTCACGATCTTCTTCGACCACCACGGCGAGAAGTACGAACTCAACCTGATCGACACGCCCGGCCACGTGGACTTCAACTACGAAGTCTCGCGGTCCCTCGCTGCGTGCGAAGGGGCGATTCTGCTCGTCGATGCCTTCCAGGGCGTGCAAGCGCAGACGGTCGCCAACGGCTTCCTGGCGATGGAATCCAAGCTGAAGCTGGTGCCGACGCTGAACAAGATCGACCTGCCGCACGCCCGGCCGGAGTTCGTCATCGGCGAGATGGAACAGGCGATGCTCGTCGAAGACCCCGACGAGGTACTGAAGGTGTCCGCCCGCGCCGGCCTCGGCATCGAAGATCTCATGGGGGCCGTCATCGACCGCGTGCCCGCCCCCAGCGGCAACCCGGATGCGCCGTTGAAGGCGTTGATTTACAACAGCCACTTCGACACCTACAAGGGCGTGGTGGTCTACATCCGCATGATCGACGGCAGCATCAAGGCGGGCCAGCGGATCAAGCTCATGCGGGCCGGCCGCGAGTACGTGGTGACGGAAATGGGCCAGTTCCGCCCGGACCCGACGAAGATCGACGAACTCGGCGCGGGCCAGGTCGGCTACTTCACCGCGAACATCCGGACCATCGACGATGTGGGCATCGGCGACACCGTCACCGACGCCTTCAACCCGACGGCCGAGCCGATGTCCGGCTACAAGGAGCCGAAGCCGATGGTCTACTCCGGGTTGTACCCGGTCAACAACAACGAGTTCGAGGACCTGCGCGAAGCCCTCGGCAAGCTCAAGCTCAACGACTCCAGTTTCTCGTATGTGCCCGAAGTGTCCGATGGCCTCGGCTTCGGCTTCCGCTGCGGCTTCCTGGGGATGCTCCACCGCGAGATCATCCAACAACGGCTCGAACGCGATTCCGAACTGAATCTCGTGCAGACCGCGCCGAACGTGACGTATGAGATCAAGAAGCAGAATGGCGAAGTCGTGCAGGTCCACGGCCCGCAGGACGTGCCCGATGGCGGCGGCATCGAGGAGTTCTGCGAGCCGATCGTGAAGATCAGCTTCCTCATTCCGTCGACGAACATCGGCGGCCTGATGACGATGTGTACCGAGCGCCGCGGCACGTTCGTCCGTACCGAGTACCTCAGCCCACAGCGGGTGATCCTCGTCTTCGAGATGCCCCTCGCGGAAGTCATCTACGACCTGTACGACAAGCTGAAATCCTTCACCCACGGCTACGGCACGATGGACTACGAGGTGATCGGCTACCGGGCCGCGGACCTCGTGCGGATGGACATTCTCGTCCACGGCAACCGCGTCGATGCACTCTCGATCATCGTCCACCGGGCGAGTGCCGACCGCCGCGGCCGCAAGGTGCTGGAACGGCTCCGCAAGGAGATCAGCCGGCACATGTTCGAGGTGGCCCTGCAAGCCGCCATCGGCGGGAAGATCATCGCTCGCGAAACGATCGCCGCGATGAAGAAGGACGTGACGGCGAAGTGCTACGGCGGCGACATCAGCCGCAAGCGCAAACTCTGGAACAAGCAGGCCGAAGGCAAGAAGCGGATGAAAGCGATCGGCCAGGTGGAGGTGCCGCAGGAAGCATTCCTCGCGGTGCTGGAGGACGATTAATTCCGACAGTCCAAGCCCACCCGTCGCGACGGGTGGGCTTTCGGGTCCTTTCCTTTGGACGAACCTCCTGCCCTCGAACCTGTTGCCCCGCCCGTCGCGGACGTTCCGCCGGTCCCGCCGCCCACGGTCCCGCCGCCGCCGCACTACGAGTCGCCCGGCCATGCCCTGCGGGTCGCGGTCACGGTTGTCATTCTCATCGTCTGCATCTTCCTGTTCATCCGCACGTTCGCCGTCGAGCCGTTCGGAGTGCCGACCGGCAGCATGGCCCCCGCTCTCGTCGGCAACCACCGCGAGACACTCTGCCCGCGCTGTTCCTACCCCGTCGTGGTCGGCGAACCGAGCAATGGCGAGCGACCACCCGACGCCTGCTGCCCCAACTGCGGCAAGCGGAACATCGACCTGTCGCAGACGTGGGAAATCCCCGGCGACCGCCTCATGGTGGACAAAAACGTGTTCAACATTCGCTCGCCGCGGCGGTGGGAAGTGGCCGTGTTCCGCTGTCCCGTGGACCTGGCGAAACCCTACGTCAAACGAATGGTCGGCCTGCCCGGCGAAGCGATTCAACTGATCGGCGGCGACGTGTTCATCAACGGGCAGCTTCAGCGGAAGTCGCTCGCCACCCTCCGCGAGATGCGAGTGCCGGTCTTCGACCAGGCGTTCTCACCGTTGGCGACCTGGCACGAGCGATGGCACATCGAACCCGTGGCCGCCGACCCGAACTTCCCGGCCGCGGCCAACGACACGCCCTCGAAGCCAGTGGACGAAACGATCCTCCACACCGACGGCCTTGTCCTCGACGCGACCGCCGACAAGTCGCTCGGCCTGACGTACCGAAACTGGAACCTCGACGACAAGCAGGAAGCGCCACTCACCGACTGGCTGGCCTACAACGGCCCGCCGCGACGAAGCCGGGCCGTGCCCGTCCACGATTTCCTGTTCACGTGCGATCTGGAAATCACGGCCGGTAGTGGTCGGTTCGCGTGCCGCCTCGGTGACGGCCTCGACTCGGTGCGGGCCGAGTTCCCCGTGGGGGCTACCCCGGACGGCGTGCGGCTTGCCGCCGACCGC
>JBBQCQ010000624.1:0-3054 GCA_038318835.1 Gemmatales bacterium
GACCGTTCGCCAGGTTCTTCGGCAAGCAACCGCTGCCGGCCCTCCAGGCCGCTCCGTGGTATCTTTACTGGCCGTACAATGCCCACTTCCAGACGCCGGCCCCGATGACAGGCGCATACTACGCCCCGCCGACGGCTGCCCCCACGAATCCGTACTTCCCGCCAGCCGGCCGCTAAATCCGCAGACTGACAACAAGCAGGGGCCGGGCGAACTCAGTTCGCCCGGCCCCTGCTTGTTGCGCTTGAGTTACTGCTTCGCCCACGTCGGCGGGGTAACTTGCCCGTTGGCCGCCAGGGCACGGGCCGAGACTTGCAGCACCCGCAGGAAGCCCTCGCTATCGGCGTGGTTGAACTCGCCGATGGCTTCCATCGAGGCGTTCGACTCAGAATACATCTGGTGCGGCACATCGACCGCCGATGCGAAGGTGATCGTGCCCTTGTACAGCTTCAGCCCGATCGTGCCGTTCATCAGCGCGAGCACGGGCTTGATCGTCTCGCGGGCCATGTGCGTGGCCAGATCGAAACCGTAACCCTGGTAGATTTGTTTCGCCACAAACGGCGAGATGGCGTCGTACAGTTCCCGGCTGCGGCGGTCGAGGACGAGTTGGAGTAGATATTTGAATGCGGTGCCCAGAATCTCCATGCCGGGCGCCTCGTACACCCCCCGGCTCTTGATGCCGACGAAGCGGTTCTCGACGAGGTGGGAACAGATGCCGACCGCGTTCCGGCCACCGATTTCGTTCGCGGTTTTGATCGCCTGAAAAGCCGAGACGGCCTTGCCGTTGATCGCCGTCGGCCGGCCGGCCTCAAACGTCACGCTAATCTCTTCGACTTTGTCCGGGGCCTGTTCCGGCTTCACCCCCATGCCCGGCGTGACGAACCACGGGCCGACGGTCAGGTGTTCGAGTTGCCCCGCCTCGTGCGTCAGGCCGAGCAGGTTCGCGTCGGTGGAGTAGGGGGCCGACTTCGACGCCTTGATCGGTAGCTTGTGCTTCTCGCAATAGTCGATCATCTCGGTCCGCCCGCGGAACTGGCTCAGGAACGCCTCGTCCCGCCACGGGGCGTACACGCTCACGGTTGGGTCGAGCATGTTCGTGCAAAGCTGGAATCGCACCTGGTCGTTGCCGCGGCCGGTCGCGCCGTGGCCGAGCACCTTGATGCCGCGCTTCGCCATTTCCGGGATCATACCCGCGACGATGACGTGCCGGCCGATACCGGTCGTGTTCCAGTAATCGCCCTCGTATCGGGCCTGGAACTGAATCACCTCGATGCCCGACTCGGCGATCATGTCGTGCAGTTGAATGCCGACATAATCCGTTGCCCCGGACAGCCGCATTCGGCGTTCGATCTCGGAGAAGTCCGTTTCGTCCGGCTGCGCGATGTCGGCGGTGAAGGCGACGACGTTGACGCCGTGTTCCGACAGCCATTTCGTCACGGTACACGAGTCGAGGCCGCCGGACGCGGCGAACGCAACAGTCTGGCCCTTCAGGTCGGCGAGCGTGGTCATGGTGCGGATTCCTGGCACTGAGAGTTACGCGAAGGGATAGAATTATGAACGATGCCCCTGTTCCGTCTCGTCATTCCGATTCCGGTGTATGCGGAAATCCTCGCTCACGCCGGGTCGGAGCGGCCGAACGAATGCTGCGGCCTGCTCGCCGGCAACGTCGTGGAGGGCGTCGGCCGGGTTCTGCGTTGCTATCGCCTCGTCAACGAACTCGCTTCCCTGATCGCATTTCGGTCGGAATCCCGCAGCATGTTTGCGGCCATGAAAGCCATGCGGGCGGCGGGAACCGATGTTCTCGCGATCTATCATTCCCACCCCACGAGCGACCCCGTGCCGAGTCGCCACGACCTGGCCCAGAATTACCGCGAATCGGTCGTGAATCTGATCGTCGGCCTGCGAACGAACCCGCCCGACCTGCGAGCGTGGTGGCTGACCGCTCACGAATATGCAGCCGCCGAATGGGAGCTGGAATGACAAAACACGATCCGCTTGACGCAAGTTCCGGCTGTGACGGCGTCACTTTTCGTTGGCATTCAAAAATGATGTTCGCGCCCGCCGGCGTTCCGTAAGCATAAACTAAGTACACTTGTACCATTCGCCCGGTCTTCTCCGTCGCCGGGTCTCGTAGGAGCCTCCCAGATGGCGCGCGAAGTTTTCGCCAATCACTTCAATCGTGACATCGTCGAAGACGCCTACCGCCAGTGGCAAGCCGACCCGGCGAGCGTCGATTCGACGTGGCAGGCGTTCTTTGCTGGCGTGGAGTTCGGCGGCGGTGCGACCCCAACGAGCGTGCCCGCGAAGTCCTCGGTCAGTGTCGGTACTCGCCTCCAGTCTGGGGCCGTGCGGCTCATCACCGCCTACCGCGACCTCGGCCACCTCGCCGCCCACCTCGACCCGCTTAACCCGGCCCCCGACAAGGAACCCTGGCTCATCAGCCTGGAGCGATTCCACCTCTCCCCGGCCGACCTCGACTCGGTCGTGGACGCGTCCATGTACTTTGGCATGGACGGCCCGAAACTGCTCCGCGACGTACACGAGACCCTGAAGGAAACGTACTCGCGGACGATCGGCGTCGAATACATGCACATTCAGGACATCAAGGCCCGCGGGTGGCTGGCGAAGCGGATGGAACCGCGGATGAACCACCCGCAGTTGTCCAAGCGGCAGAAGATTCGCACGCTGATGGAACTGCACTACGCGGAGCTGTTCGAAAAGTTCCTGCACACGAAGTTCGTCGGCCAGAAACGGTTCTCGCTCGAAGGCGGCGAGACGCTACTGCCGATCCTGGATGCGATGGTCGAGAAGGCTCCGTCCCTCGGCGTGAAAGAGATAGTCATCGGCATGGCCCACCGCGGCCGGCTGAACGTGCTGGCCAACATCCTGCGCAAGCCGTTCGAGGAAATCTTCAACGAGTTCGAGGACCACTACTACGTGGATGCCGACGGCGGCGACGGCGACGTGAAGTACCACATGGGCTTCTCGTCCGATGTGCCCACCCTCGACGGCAATTCGATCCACCTCAGCCTGGCCCCGAATCCGAGTCACCTGGAG
>JBBQCQ010000625.1:0-3046 GCA_038318835.1 Gemmatales bacterium
CGAATCGTCGAGCCGCGGCCCTCGATAGCGTGCGTCAGGACCGTCTCGATGGCCTGCCGCAATTTCTCGCTCTCGTCGTCGGTCATCGTATGGGCGGCCTTGCCAGGGTGAACGCCGGCGAGGAAGCAGGCTTCGTCCGCGTAAATGTTGCCGACGCCGGCGAGGCCTGTCTGATTGAGCAAGAGTGCCTTGAGCGAGCGGGTGGTTTTCAAGAGGCCGCGGAAGTAGGCGGGATCGAGGCCGAACGGTTCCGGGCCAAGTCGAGCATTCAGAAAAGCATCGAGTTCGTCCGGCGTGGTGAACAGCGTGGCAGACCCGAACCTGCGGATGTCGCGAAAGCGGAGTTCGTCTTGACCTCGGTCGAGCGTGAACCGCAGGTGCGTGTGGTCGGCGACCTCCTCCACCGTCGGGCGAACGGTGAGTTGCCCGGTCATGCCTAGGTGCAGCAGCAGCGTGGAGCCACCCGCCAGATCGACAAGAATCCACTTCCCCCGGCGACGGATGGCTTGAACCTCCGCCCCGATCAGTTTCGCGTTCCAGGATGCGTCCCAGGCGTGCCGGAGTTTGCGGGAACCAACGGTGACGCCGCGGATCGTCCGGCCGACGAGCAGCGGACGAAGGTCGCGGACCACAGTTTCGACTTCCGGCAGTTCGGGCATCTCGCATGCACCACGAAGTTTCAGACGCCCGGCGGGGGTCTTGTTAGAATACACCTCACACCACCCGTGGAGTTTCGCACCAATGAATTGCTCCCCCGTCCGCTCGACTTCCGCCGTCCCCGACGCCAATGGGCGGTTCGGTTCGTTCGGCGGCCGATACGTGCCGGAAACGCTGATGTTCGCCCTCGAACAACTCACCGACGCCTACGAGTCGGCAAGAACCGACCCGGCTTTCCAGGAGGAGTTTCGCCGCATCCTCGCCGACTACGTCGGCCGACCCAGCCGCCTGTATTTCGCAGAACGGCTGACGCGGGAAGCCGGCGGCGCCCGCATCTTCCTGAAGCGCGAGGACATGAACCACACCGGCGCGCACAAGATCAACAACGCCATCGGTCAGGCGCTGTTGACGAAGCGGATGGGCAAGACACGCATCATCGCCGAGACCGGGGCTGGGCAGCATGGTGTGGCGAGCGCGACGGCCGGGGCACTGTTCGCCCTGCCGTGCCGCGTGTACATGGGCGAGGAAGACATTCGCCGGCAAGAGTTGAACGTCTTCCGCATGAAGGCGATGGGCACCGAGGTCTTCCCCGTGACCAGCGGCAGTCGCACATTGCGGGACGCCGTCAACGAGGCCATGCGGGAGTGGATGAATACCGTCGAAGACACACACTACATCATCGGCAGCGCCATCGGGCCGCACCCGTTCCCGATGATTGTCCGCGATTTCCAGAGCATGATCGGCCAGGAGATCATCGCGCAGTCCCACGAACAAATCGGCCGTCTGCCCGATGCGGTCGTAGCGTGCGTCGGCGGCGGGTCCAACGCGGCCGGCACCTTCTATCCGTTCGTCGATCACGAGTCGGTCGAACTCATCGGCGTCGAAGCCGGTGGCCACGCGAAGGGCCTGGGCACGCACGCCGCCACCCTCGCCTACGGACAACCCGGTGTTCTGCACGGCACCTTCACCTACGTGTTGCAGGACGACGACGGGCAGACGGCCGATGTGCACAGCGTGTCGGCCGGCCTCGATTATCCCGCGGTCGGGCCTGAGCACTCGTTCTGGAAGGACAGCCGGCGGGTTCGGTACTGCAGCGTGACCGACGATGAAGCCCTGGACGCTTTCTATCAGTGCAGCCGCCTGGAAGGCATTCTCCCGGCTCTAGAAACGGCCCACGCCATTGTGGAAACGTTGCGCGTCGCGGCCAAGCGGTCGAAGGATGATGTGGTCGTTTTGTGCTTCAGCGGTCGCGGCGATAAGGATTGTGCCGAGGTCGCCCGAGTGATGGAAAATCGCAAGAGGTGAAATTACGAACCGGTCAGTTCCGTCACGAACATCAATTTCTTCGTGCAGAGTGTCAGTTGGTCGCCGGGTCGGAGGCGGGTCGGTCCGGCGATCTTCTTACCGTTGAGCAATGTGCCATTTTTGGAAGCGATGTCGTGGACTTCGCACTGCCCACTCGTGTGAACCACGACCGCGCAATGCCGCCGGGACACATGCTCGTCGCGAATGACCACGCTGTTATCGGGCAACCGGCCGACGGTATTCACACCGACCGTGAGCGAATGCAGTTGCTCGCCATCCTTCAGTTGGAAGAGGCACGGGCCACCCGCGGCCATCGGCATAATACTCCGCGTAACGGCTTCGAGATCGACCTCGGCCGCCGGCTTCGGCGGAGTTCCGATCAGCGTCGGGAGGCCGCACGCCCCCTCAAGCTGAATCCGCGCCTGGCGGAACAGCTCCCGCCGGGGGTTCTCGTTCAGGTGAATGCTATGCAAATGGTCACTCATGCCCGGCCTCACAGCCCGATGCAGATCGGCGACACTACTGGTAGAGTCCATGATCTTTACTCTCTCGTCAATATCTGAAGTGGATGGAAAGTCCACCACAATCTCCTTATCGAGGAGATTTTTCAGATTGTGACGAATAATCTTCGGGGGAGGTCAATTCCAGGTTCTGACCGAACCCACATGAGAAACAGGAAGTGCAATCGAGACGCCAAACATGAATAAAATCTGACGGGGATCAGAAACCCCCGTCAGAACCTGCTTTCAGCCATCGACTTTGGCCGCCGAGATGTCCAGCACCTTGAACTTGAGCTTGCCACTCGGTACCTCGATCTCGGCCACGTCGCCCTTCTTCTTGCCGAGCAACCCCTGCCCGATCGGGCTATCGGTGAGGATGCGGCCCTTCTCCGGGTTTTCCTGGCCGGGGCCGACCAATTCGTAAGTCTCTTCTTCATCGAATTCCATGTCCTTAACCTTCACCCGACTGCCGAACACGACGGTGTCTTTCGGCAACGCCGATGGGTCGAGGATGATGGCCCGACCAATGCGGTCGGCGAGTTCGTTGATGCGGGCTTGCAGTTGCCCCTGATCCTCGCGGGCGG
>JBBQCQ010000626.1:0-3046 GCA_038318835.1 Gemmatales bacterium
TGAAAGCCATGAGTCGTCCTCGGTGAGAGTGCGGGCAAGGGCGTCCGGGTCAACTTACGCCGGTGCGACGGGAGCGGCGAGGACGGTTTCCCGCCGCCCCACGTGCCTCACTTCGCGTCGAAGAACTTCGAGAGCTTCGCGTCCACTTCGCGGACGTACTCGAAGTCCTTCTTGTAGTCCACGGGCACGAACTTCACGCGGTTCTGGGCCTTGTACCGCTCGCCGACGCTGGTGCCAGCCATGTTAAACGTCTCGAACGCCTTGCGGATCGACGCCTTTAACCCCGGTTCGAGCGTCACCGGCACTCCGAAGCAGACGGGCGGGAACGGCTTCGATTTGTAGATTGACCGAACGGCGTCCGCCTTCACTTCGCCGGCGGCGATCATCTGGCCGAGGATGTCGTTCGCCACGCACGCAGCCTCGTACTTGCCCGCCACGAGGTCGAGGATCGACCGCCGGTGATCGCCGCTGAACACGAACGCGTAGTCGCGGTCGGGCAGCATGTCGAACTCCGCTTTCAGCGTGACAAGCGGAGCCTTCGCCCCGGAATTCGAGGACATGCCGGTGAAGGCGATCGACTTGCCCTTCAGGTCGGCGGGCGTCTTAGCGGAACTGCCGGCCGGGACGATGATCTCCATCTGGTAGGCGAAGTTGCCGGCCGCGTCGGCCGGGACGAACAGCGGCACGAAGCCGGCCGTGCTGACGGCCTGGGCCACGCCGCCGGTGCTGAACGCGGTAACGTGCAGCTTGCCCTCACGCACGGTTGCCAACTGCTGCTCGAGGCTGTTTAACCGACCCGGATCGCCCGGCGGGGCCACGTCCTCGTCGTCGTCCTTCTTCGCGGCCGGCGGCGGAGCCGGCGGGGCACCAGGGACTCGCTTCAAGTACGTCACGGGCTTGCCGGTCGTTTTCGCGAGGTGATCGAGGAACGGCTTCCAGGTTTGCTCGGCCTTGTCCGGTTCATCGAACACCACGGCGGTGAAGGTCAGTTCGGCCGGGTTGACGAACTTCGCCGCGTCCTTCGGCTCGTCGGCGATCAGGTCGCCGTTCGCGTCGGCATAGGCCGGGTCGAGCTTCGAGAAGCGATCGACTTCCGTGACGGCCTTCTTCAGTGCCTGCATGGTATCGACCGGCGGCACGTTCTTGTTCTGGTAGTAGAAGACGCCGAACGCGGCTCCGGCCACGGCCGCGAGTGCGACGGTGATGAGCAGGATACGGACGAGCGACTTACCGCCGGGCTTCGGCGGGACAGCGGCGGGGGCGGGTTGAAGCTCGCTCATGGGACGACACTCCTGGGATAGACGGCGAAATTTGAGGAAGGCACCCACTATTGTGCGGCCAGGCCGGGAATGGGGGAAGAAGATTCGATGAAGCGATCGGCCAAGTGTCGGGCACTCGCTCCGCGATTGCCCCTCGCCCGACGGACGGCGTCAGGTACGAGAGGAAACGGGGGCACTCGCGGACCGAGTGCCCGACACTTATTCCTTCGCCACGAACCGCACCGCATCGGCGATCACGTGGCCGTCGGTGCCGTCGGTACGGACTTCCACCCAGCCGGTTTCGCCGGCCGCGAAGGTGAACACGCCGAGCGAACGGCCCTTCTCGGCGGCCTTCCGCTGATCGACTTTGATCGTCTTCTCGCCGTCGGCCGATGTCACCACCACCGGCACGTTCGTCGCGCGATTCGCCTGGGCGGGGAAGTGCAGGAAGACTTCGTACTGCCCGGCCTTTTCCAACTTCGGCGTGAAGCGGACGGTCTTCTTGCCCTTGTCCGCGTTGTTGTCGTGCCGGTAGCCGGTGCCGACGAAACCGCCAGTCGCGCTCGACGCGGCCCATTCGCCCGTCGCTGTCGCCTTGTCGTCGTCCACCACAATGCCGCCGAGTTTCGCGGCGTCGAGTGCCTGCGGGTTGGCCGGCCGCTGGTATTCCAGCACTTGCTTGTCGGCGAGCAATCGCGCTTTCAGCTTCTCGTAAGGCACCTTCTGCACCGGCACGCCGTCGTTCATCGCGAGCACGGCCGCCGTCGCGGCACTCTGACCGAGGACCATGAACACCGGCTCCATGCGGATCGACCCATACGCGATGTGCGAACTGCTCACGCACACCGGCACGAGCAAGTTCGGGCACTCGCCCGCCTTCGGCACGAGCGACCCGTAGCCGATCTGGTACGGCCCGCCGGGGCTAACTTGCACGTCCCCTTCGTTCTGCACGAAGCCCTCCGGCGTGACGTACCGGGCACAGTTGTGTGAGTCCATGTTGTACGATCCCATGCCGACGGACCTCGGCGTCGGCCGCGACCGCCGGCAGTCGGCCTCGGTGTGGACAGAGTCGCCGATCATGCGGCGGGCTTCGCGCACATAAATCTGGTGCGGCCACCCGCCGGTCGTCACGAACTCGTCCTTCGGCAGGCCCCATTGGGCCATCGCATCGCGAATGCTCGCCGGCACCCGCGGGTGGTTGGCGAGCGTCCACATCAAGCCCTTCTGGTAGACCTCGTGCTCGTGGACAATCTTCTCGCGGTCGGCGTAGCTCGCCTCCGGGTACTGGTAGTTCTGGCCGATGAAGTCGGTGCTGACGGCGCAGTTGTTGTTCGTGTCGGTCTTGCCGTTAGGCATCATGTCCGGCTTCATCGGCATCCGCTTGTCGCCCGCCTCGAAGTTGCGGAGGAGCAGTTCGTACTTCGCCTCGTCGTAGCCGTCCGGCTTCTGGAACGGCACGCGGTTCTCTGGCACGTTACTCATGCACATGCGGAAGCAGTACGCCTGCAATCGCGGATCCGCTTCGCCGTCGGCAGCCAGGTCCGTGTCGATGCCAAACAAGAGGCCACTCTTCGGGTCGCCGGCCTTCACGTAGGGGCTGACCTTCGCTGTGAAGCGGTGGTTGTGGATGTTCCACTTACGGGCGACGCCGTTGAGTTGCTCGCCGTACTGCTTGTTCGCCACGCGGCCGACGGTGAAGCTGACGCAGGCCGCGGCCATCAGGTCGCCCTCGTAGCTCGCGTCGAGGACGATTTTGCCGTCGAAGCTCTTGCCCGAATCCATCACGA
>JBBQCQ010000627.1:0-3040 GCA_038318835.1 Gemmatales bacterium
CAGGTACGGCGTCGTCGCCTTCCAGTTGTGGTTGTTCTGGCCATCGACGATCAGAACACGGAGTTTCGGATCTGCGGCCGACGCCGAACCGAGCACGAGTAGCAACACAAGGACGGAGAGGGAACGCATGGCAACTCCGCAAGAGAGGGGCGAAAAAAACACGGCCCGAAGGCGGGCCGTGCGGGTGGGCGAAGGGGCGATGTTACTTGAGGGCTTCGGCGAACAGCTTGATCGGGCGGGCCGTGACCTTGTTGTGCGCGGGCTTGTCCTTGGTCACGTACTCTTGGCCGTTGAGCGGGTTGGTCTTCTTCTCGCCCCCCTTGACGGCCTTCACCTTGCGAATCTTGAAGCGAGCGACCCCGGGGAGGGTGAATACGCCGGCTCCCTTGTTACCGAGTTGGTACTTCATGATCTCGACGAGTTCGTCGACAACCTTCGTGACCTCGGCCTTCTTCATGCCGGTCTTCTCGGCCAACTCGGTGAACAGGGCCGACTTGGTCAACACCTTCTTCTTCGCCATTGTGGATCACTCCAGAAAGGAACAGTAGCGTCACGCCCTTCAAATCTAAGGGTTCCGTGCAAAAGTTACGCATTCGGGCCTGACTTTCCAACGAATTTTGATCCATTTTCAATCTTTTCCCGATTTTTGAAGGCAAACGATCGTTTTCACCCGGAGATATTCCTCCGCCCGCCCCAGAAGGGGTGCCATCAGGAATCACTCGCGACGCTCTGTCGAGAGTTGCATCCGGTTCTCGTTCCTGTATCCTCATTGCAAAGCCATCCCTACCCTTCGACCCGAGGCGACCATGACCGCGACCCCCGCGAAGACGGATTTCGACGACCTGGACCGCACGTGCGTGAACACCATCAGCACGCTTTCCATGGACGCCGTGCAGAAGGCGAACTCCGGCCACCCCGGTGCGCCGATGGGCCTCGCCCCGGTCGCCTACGCGGTCTGGAACCGCTTCATGACCTACGACCCGGCCGAGCCGCTCTGGTTCAACCGGGACCGCTTCGTGCTGTCCAACGGCCATGCCTCGATGCTGCTCTACTCCATGCTGCACCTCGCCGGCGTGGTCGAGTCCGACGGCCGCAAGCCGGTTACGATCGACGAGATCAAGAAGTTCCGCCAACTCAACGGCGTGACGCCCGGCCACCCCGAAACGCACCTGACGAGCGGCGTGGAAACGACCACCGGCCCACTCGGCCAGGGCATCGGCAACGCCGTCGGCATGGCTCTCGCCCAGAAGTGGCTCGCCGCCACCTACAGCAAGCCGGGCTTTGAAGACCTGTTCGACCACCGTGTGTTCGCCATCTGCGGCGACGGCTGCATGATGGAAGGCGTCGCGAGCGAAGCGAGTTCCCTCGCCGGGCACTTGCAACTCGACAACCTCGTACTGCTCTACGACGACAACAACATCACCATCGACGGCCGCACCACCCTCGCCTTCACGGAAGACGTCTACGGCCGCTACAAGGCCTACGGCTGGAACGTGCTGAAGGTCGAGGACGGCAACACCGACCTGACCGCCATCGCCAAGGCGCTCAACTCGGCCGCCGAGACGAAGGGCAAGCCGACGCTCATCGGCGTGAAGACGAAGATCGGCTTCGGTGCGCCGCACAAGCAGGACACCGAACACGCCCACGGCGAACCGCTCGGCGACGACGAAATCAAGGCGGCGAAGAAGAGCTACGGCTGGCCCGAGGATAAGTCCTTCTACGTGCCGGACGGCGTCTACGACCGCTTCCAGGCGAACATCGGCAAGCGCGGGGCGGACGCGAGCGCGGCTTGGAAGGCGAAGTTCCAGGAGTACAAGGCGAAGCACGCCGACCTGGCCACGCAGATCGAACTGATCCAGAACAAGGAACTGCCGGCCGGGTGGGATAAGTCGCTGCCGGTGTTCCCGGCCGACCCGAAGGGGATGGCCACCCGCGATTCGTCGGGCAAGGTGCTGAACGCCGTCGCGAAGGCGATCCCGTGGATGGTCGGCGGGTCGGCCGACCTGGCGAAGTCGAACAAGAGCAGGCTGACGTTCGAGGGGGCCGGCGACTTCCAGGCGGCCACCCCGGGCGGGCGGAACGTGAACTTCGGCGTCCGCGAGCACGGCATGGGGGCGATCTGCAACGGCATGGCCCTTGCCGGTCTGCGGCCTTTCGCGGCCGGCTTCCTCATCTTCAGCGACTACGGCCGGGCGGCGATCCGCCTCGCGTCGATTATCGAGCGGCCGGTGATTTACGTCTTCACGCACGACAGCATCGGAGTCGGCGAAGACGGCCCGACGCACCAGCCGATCGAGCAAATCGCCAGCCTGCGGGCGATCCCCGGCCTGATCGTCCTGCGACCGGGCGACGCGAATGAAGTGACGGAAGCGTACCGCGTGGCCGCGGAGTCGAAGCACCACCCGATCATTTTGGCCCTCAGCCGGCAGGCCGTGCCGACCTACGACCGCACGAAGTACGGGGCCGCAAGTGGCGTGGCGAAGGGCGGCTACATCTTCGCCGACGCCGAGGGCGGCAAGCCGGACATTCTGCTGATCGCCACCGGCACGGAACTGCCGCTGGCCGTGGAAGCCTACGACAAACTGACCGCCGAGGGCGTGAAGGCTCGTGTGGTCAGCCTGCCGTCGTGGGAACTGTTCGAGCACCAAACGCAGGAGTATCGCGATAGCGTGATCCCGCCGAGCGTGACTGCCCGCGTGTGCATCGAGATGGCTTCGACGTTTGGCTGGGATCGATACGCCGTCTCGAAGGGGGCGATCATCGGCATGCGTTCCTTCGGTGCGTCGGCCCCGCTCAAGGACTTGTTGAAGCATTTTGGCTTCACCATCGAGAAGGTGATGGAAGCCGCGAAGGCGCAGTTGAAAAAGTGACCGCGTTTCGGTGCGGACTCCGTCCCCGATACCGTGGTTCGGAGCCGCGGAGCGGCGGCAGTTGTTAGCCAGGGGTGGAGTGCAGCGCAACCCCTGGAACTCGCCACGAAATAAAGAAGCCCCGGAGGGGCGACAGACGCGCGTCTGCCGCACCTCCGGGGCTTGCTCAT
>JBBQCQ010000628.1:0-3012 GCA_038318835.1 Gemmatales bacterium
ACCGTGGTCAAGTCGAAGCGGCGCACTTCGGCCCCCGTCGCGGCGTTAATCGTCCGCACAACGGGAGAACTGCCGCTGCCAACGGCGATCGGTTGCACCGGGACCGGGAGCGGCACCGGCGGCAGCGTCGGCGGTGTGGTCGGCACGGTCGCCTGAATGCTCGCCACCTGCCCGCTGCCGCCGGTCCCGCCACCGCGGGCGAGGACGAGCAGGCTGCCGTCCGCGGCCACGTCCAAGTCCACGAGGTTGAAGCCGGCCAGTTCGCTGGCGAACAGCGTCGGCTTGCCCGTCGCCACGTCGTAGCTGCGAATCCAGCCGTTCACGAAGTCGCCATAGAAGTAGTCGCCGGCGAAGGAGGCCGGGAAGGTCGAATTCGGCGGCGTGTAGAACGCTCCGCCGATGACCGTGAAACCGCCATCGGTGCCGGTCGCGTGCGGGTAGCTGATGATCGGCCGCGTGAAGTTCGGGAAGGCCGACTGCGTGAACTCGCCCTCGGTGGCCGGCCACCCGTAGTTAGCCCCGGCCGCGAGCACGTCGACTTCCTCGAAGGCGTTCTGGCCCACGTCGTTGATGAAGATTTGCCCGGTCTGCGGGTTCACCCCGAACGTGAACGGGTTGCGATAGCCGACGGCGTAGATCGCCCGGTACTTGCCAGCCGTGGTGCCGGTGAGGCTAGCGAAGGTCGTCGGGTTGTCGGCGGGGATCGAGCCATCCGGGTTCAGCCGCAGGATTTTGCCCAGGTCGGTCGTCAGCGACTGAGCGTTCGCGACGATGCCATTCTCGCCGACGGCCACGTACAGTTTGCCGTCGGTGCCGAAGTGCAGCGCGCCGCCGTTGTGGTTGGTGTTCGTCAGCGGGTCGGCGTCGTACAAGATTTGCTCGCTCGCCGGGTCGATGGTGTTGCCGGCGAGCGTGAACCGGCTCACGCGGTTGTGCAGCGCGGTCGAACCGCCCGCGGGGACGGTGTAATAGAGGTAGACGAGGTTGTTGGTGGCGAAGGCCGGATCGACTGTGACGCCGAGCAGGCCACGCTCGCCGACGGAGTTGACGGTGAGTTGCACGGCCGGCGTGGGTAGCAGAGTGCCGGCCGTATCGACAACCCGCAGTGCCCCCGCCTGTTCGGTGACGAGCAACCGGCCGTCGGGTGTCGGCTGAAGGGCCGTCGGGGCGGTGAGGCCGCTGGTGAGCGTGGTGAGGGCGAAGCCGTCCGGCAGCGTCACCGGGTTCATCCGGTCTTCCAGCGCGAGAATCGCAAGTCGAGATCGCGACATGATGGCATTTCCTGGGGGCGAACTCAAGTCGAGGGACGGGCACCGGTTCGACGAGTGCATTCTCGGTACCGATTGCCTCGGTGGCGTGAGGACGGGAAAGTTTCCCGGCGAGCCGCGGTCGCGGGCGTTGCTTTTCGGGCGGGAAAGCCTACCACAATGCCGTCGGACGATTCCCGCGATTCCTTTCTCACGGAGACTGCTCATGTCCATGTTCATCGGCGAAGGCCTGGTCGGCGAAGGCAACGAGATTGCCCACATCGACCTGCTCATCGGCGACAAGACCGGCCCGGTCGGGACGGCCTTCGCCAACGCCCTCGCAACCCAGAGCGCGGGCCACTCCAGCCTCCTCGCCGTCGTCACGCCAAACCTGATCTGCAAGCCGGCCACGGTGATGATTACGAAGGTCACGATCAAGGGGGCGAAGCAAGCCGTGCAGATGTTCGGCCCGGCCCAGGCGGCCGTCGCCCGTGCGGTCGTGGACAGCGTCGAAGCGGGAATCATCCCGAAGAACAAGGCCGAAGACTACGTGATCGTGTGCGGCGTGTTCATCCACTGGGCCGCGGCCGACGACACGAAGATCTACCAGTACAATTACGAAGCGACGAAGCTGGCGATCAAGAGCGCGATGGCCGGCGAGCCGAAGATCGACGACATCATCGCTCGCAAGGGCGAAAAGCACCCGTTCAGCCCGAAGTAAGTCCAGTGCGGAACGCGGAGTGCGGAGTTCGGAGTGAAAGACACCCGACCCCACTCCCGTCGTTCCGGTACTGGTTTTCACTCCGCGTTCCACACTCCCCACTCCGCACTTCAGGGGCGAGTCATGTCTGAGAAACAGAAAATCCTCATCCATCTGGATACCGACCCGCTGCCGAGCGTGTTCGACCGCGTCGTGGCTATCGACAGCGGCGTCCCGCACCTATTCAGCTACGGCGGCGTCACGCCCGAGAACGTCATGCCGCTCGTTCACGGGTGCATCTTCACCCGCGGGTCGAAGGACCTGTCGCGCACGGCCATCTTTGTTGGCGGGTCGGACGTGGCCGCGGGCGAAGCTCTCGTGCGGGCGATCCGCACGCACCTCATTTCGGCCGCGAAGCTCACGGTGTCGATCATGCTCGACTCGAACGGGGCGAACACGACAGCCGCCGCTGCGGTGCGGGCGGCGAGCAAGCACGTGAACCTGAACCAAGCCGAATCGCTCGTCCTCGGCGGCACCGGCCCCGTCGGGCAGCGGGTCGCGCGACTGCTGGCGAAGCAGGGCGGGCACGTCCGCATCGGCAGCCGGCAACTCGACCGGGCCGAGGTCGTGGCTGCCCGCATCCGCAAGGATATTCCGGGGGCGAACGTGGAGGCCGTCAGCGTGGCGTCGTCGGGCGACGGGCCGAAGGCACTGGAGGGTCGGGAACTCGTGGTGGCCGCCGGCGCACCGGGGGCGGTGCTGCTGCCGAAGAAACTGAGCGGGGCCGCGAAGAAGCTCCACCTGATGATCGACCTGAACGGCGTCCCGCCGACCGGCATCGAGGGCGTCGAACTGACCGACGCTGGCATCGACCGCGATGGCAAGATCGCCTACGGCGCGCTCGGCATCGGCGGCACGAAGATGAAGATTCACCGGGCAGCGGTGGCTGCCCTGTTCGACCGCAATGACGCCGTTTTCGACATCGACGAGATTTACGACCTCGCGTTGTGCATGCAGTAAGCGTTTGGCGAGCCGAGCACCGTAATGTGCCGGGTGAATGGCCTC
>JBBQCQ010000629.1:0-3010 GCA_038318835.1 Gemmatales bacterium
GCCCCCCGGCAGTGGCGGGGCGGTGAACCTCGAAACCGTCAGCGAACAACTCTTGTACGAAGTCGCGGACCCGGCGCGATCCGTCACGCCGGTTGTGGTGGCCGATTTTACCAGTGTGCAACTTCGCCAAACGGCCCCCGATGTGGTGGGCGTCTCCGGCAGCCGCGGCACACCGGCGACCGATTCGTACAAGGTGTCGCTCGCCTACCGCGACGGCTTCACCGCGGCCGGCACGCTTGTGCTGGCCAACCCGCACATCGCCCGCAAGAGCGGCGAGATTCTGCTCGCCCGCCTGAAGCAGGCCGGCATCGAGTGCGAACATTCGCACGTCGAAGTGATCGGCGAGGGCAGTCCAGTAACGCTCCGCGTGGCCGTCCGCGACCCACGGAAGGCCGCCGTCGAGCGGTTCGCAAAGGAGTTCGCCCCGCTGGTGACGAGCGGCTACGCCGGCACAACCGGCTACACGACCGGCCGGGCGAGCGTGCGCGAGGTGTTCGCGTACTGGCCGGCCCTGATCGCGAAAACCGCGGTGACACCGCGAGTGGACTTCGTTTAGCGGCGATGCGGAGTCTGCGGAGCGGAGAGCGGAACCCGCTACCCGTAGCAACTCGGTCGTAGGCACGCACTCGCCGTACTCCGCTCCGCAGACTCCGCGTCGCCGCTAAACGGGATTCCGGTACCACACATCGTTGACCGCGGCCCCGTCGGTCGGATACACTCACACCAGTCCCGCCTGCCTCCATCCTCTTCCCGTTGCGTCCCCGCACAAGGAGCTGCCGTGCACCCGTTCAACCGTCGAGACTTCCTCCAACGTTCGGCCATCCTCTCCGCCGCCGTTGCGGCCGGGACGCCGCTGACCGCCGCCGAGCCGGAGAAAACGGCCAAGACCGGGTCGGCCAACGACCGCCTGAAGGTGGCCGTCGTTGGTGTCCGTGGCCGCGGCATGAGCCACGTCGGCGGCTTCCTGAGCAAGAACGCGAACTGCGAGATCGTCACCGTTTGCGATTGCGATGAAGCCGTCATCGGGCCAGCGATGAAGAAGATCGGCGACGCGCAAGGGGCCGCCCCGAAGTTCGAGAAGGACATTCGCAAGGTGATGGACGACAAGTCGATCGATATCATCTCGGTCGCCACGCCGAACCACTGGCACGCGCTCGCGGCCGTGTGGGCCATGCGGGCCGGCAAGGATGTGTACTGCGAGAAGCCAGCCACGCACAACGTCCACGAGGGCCGGCTGATGGTCCAGGCCGCCCGCAAGTACAATCGCATCTGTCAGGTCGGCACGCAGAGCCGCAGCACGAACGGAATGCGCGAGGCGATCCAGTTCATCCACGATGGCAACATCGGCAAGGTGAGCGTGGCCTACGGCACCTGCTACAAGCCCCGCGGCAGCATCGGCAAGGTGAGCGGCGACCAACAGCCGCCGAAGACGATGGACTACGACCTCTGGTGCGGCCCCGCCCGCGTTCTGGCCCCGCACCGTAAGACCGGCAACGGCACCGTCCACTACGACTGGCACTGGACCTGGGAGTATGGCAACGGCGACTTCGGCAATCAGGGTGTTCACGAGGCCGACAAGGCCCGCTGGGGGCTGAACCTGCCCGGCCTGTCAACCAGCGTGGTCAGCGTCGGCGGCCGCTTCGGCTATATCGACGATGGCGAGACGCCGAACACGCAGCTGAACCTGTACGAATACCCCGGTGCGCACATCGTCTTCGAGGTCCGCGGCCTGAGCACGAAGGACTTCATGGGGGCGAAGGTCGGCAACATCTGGTTCGGCGAGAAGGGCTACGTGGTCTGCCCCAGCTACAGCAGCGGCACCGCGTACACGCCGGACGGCCAGAAGGTGAAGGAGTTCAAGGGCGGCGGCGACCAGACGCACTTCGACAACTTCGTGAAGGCCGTCCGCAGTCGCAAGCACACGGACCTGAACTGCGACGTGGAGCAAGGCCACCTGAGCGCCGCCCTCTGCCACCTGGGCAACATCAGCTACCGCCTCGGCACGACTTGCACGATGGACCAACCGACCGACGCCTTCACCGACTGCAAGGAGGCCGTCGCGGCCCTGGCCCGCATGAAGGATCACCTGACCGACAACAAGGTGAACCTGGCCGAGGCGAAGGGCCTGCTCGGCACGAAACTCGCTATCGACCCGAAGACCGAGAAGTTCACGGGCGGCAACGCGAAGGCAAACGCGATGTTGTTCCGCGAGTACCGCAAGGGCTTCGACATCAGCGAAGCGGTGTAACCGTTCACGACTGCCCACGGACGTTCGTCCGTGGGCGTTTCCGCCCACCTCCTGATACCCCATCTCATGCGAACTCTTTTCCTTCTCCTGCTTCTCGCCGGTTCCACGCTCGCGGCCGAGAAAGACGTTCCCGTGCCCGCCGCGACCAAAGCCGACGAGCCCCTGGTGAAGAAGTTTTCGCTCGACAAGGCCGGCGCGTACCTCGACGGTGTCGGCGTGAACTGGACCCGCGACCGCCGGTGCGTGACCTGCCACACGAACCTGCCCTACGTGATGGCCCGGCCGCTGGTGAAGGCCAACGATGCCGGTTGGAAGGAAGTACGGGCCTTCCTCGAAAAAGACGTGGCCACGTGGAAGACCGGCAAGCCTCGCGGCGATGCCTACGTCGTGGCGACGGCGACCGGGCTGGCCTTCCTGGACGCAAACACGACCGGCCAACTCAGCACCCCCACGCGGGACGCCTTCGCCAAGATGTGGCAGGTCCAGAAGCCGACCGGCGAGTGGGCATGGCTGAAGTGCGACTGGCCGCCTATGGAACACGATGATTACTACGGGGCCGTTCTCGCCGCCGTCGCCGTCGGCACCGCCCCCGGCGATTATGCGAAGTCGGCCGACGCCAAGGCTGGGGTCGCGAAGTTGACCGCGTACCTGAAGAAGACGCCCGCCCCGGACCTGCACCACCAGACGATGCTGTTGTGGGCGGCCACCAAGTTCGACGGCTTGATGACGGCCGAGGACAAGAAGACGACCATCGCCGACCTG
>JBBQCQ010000630.1:0-3001 GCA_038318835.1 Gemmatales bacterium
GCGGCGTGAAGTTCAAGGACAGCGACCTGGCGGCGGCCAGCCTCGTCGAGTACATGCTCTATGGCACCGAGGGGGATAAGTTCACCGCCTTCGTGACGGCGTTCAAGCCGACCGAGACGGTGGCCACGCCCACGATCGAGTCAGCCCTGGAAGCCGCCGAGTGGAAGTGGGACGCCCTGGAGGTGGGATGGAAGATCTGGGTGGGAAAGCAGAAGTAAGGGGAAAGAGCAGGGATCAAAAACGATTTCACCGCAGAGGGCACGAGAGGAAAACCGAGGAGAGTTTTCAAAGAATAAATCCTGAACTCTCTTCTCTGCCTTGCTCATGTGTCCTCTCGTGCCCTCTGCGGTGAAATCGGTCTGCGTTTAATTGGTGGCGAACGGTCGTTACTCCTCACGGGGCGGTCGTTCCCCACACTCCCTCCGACGAGAGAAACCACGCCGGCGGGATGAGCCATTCCAGCACGCCCGCTCCCTTGGCCACTTCGTGCCGGCAGTGGATGCACGCCACCGCGGCCTTGTCGAAGTCTACTTGGCCACCGCCGATCAGCCACCCGGCGTACTCGCTCAGGTCCGGCATGTGGCCGATCAACAGCGGCGTGCCGTCGAATTCACCGATCAGCTTCGACAACTTGCGAGGCTTCAACTCGCCACTCGCCAAGCGTTCCGTCACCAGGAATTCTTTACCCGGTGTCAGCGCCTTCACAAGCAGCTCCGCTGTCTCGATGGCCCGCACGAGCGGGCTGGTCACGATCACCGATGGGAAAATCTGCCGCGCCTTCAGCGATTCCCCGAGGGCCGTCGCCTGCATCTGACCGGTCGGGGTCAACGGCCGATGAAAGTCCGATGAGATACCGTCGCCGGCCAGGGGGACCGCCTCCGCGTGCCGCACCAAGAGAAGTCGCATTTCCGCCCCCGTCTTCATGATTTCTGCACCACCCCGCCCTTCCGATTCGCGGGGCAAACTTCTACATTAAAGGTGACTTCTCCGAACGACCACCCACGGCCGCGGCCAAATACGTCGCGGCCGGTTTACTTCCGTTAGGCATCCAGCACCATGAAGGCCAAGCGTACCGACATTCGCAACGTCGCGGTGATTGCCCACGTTGACCACGGCAAAACTACCCTCGTCGACCAGATGCTCCGCCAATCGGGGCAGTTCCGGACAGAGGAACTCGACAAACTCGTCGGTGGCCAGCACGGCCTGATTATGGACAGCAACGATCAGGAGCGCGAGCGGGGCATCACGATCCTGGCGAAGAACTGCGGCATTCGCATCGGCGATGTGAAGGTGAACCTCATCGACACGCCGGGCCACGCCGACTTCGGCGGCGAAGTCGAGCGCATCCTGAAGATGGCCGACGGCGCGTTCGTGCTGGTCGATGCCTCGGAAGGGCCGTTACCGCAGACGCGGTTCGTGCTGAAGAAGGCATTCGCCTGCGGGCTGAAGCCGATCGTGATTATCAACAAGATCGATCGCCCGGACGCGCGGATTCAAGAAATTCACAACATGATGTTCGAGCTGTTCATCGAACTCGGCGCGGACGACGACACGGCCGACTTCCCGGTCATTTACGCCACTGGGCGGGCGGGCATCGCGACCACCGATATGGCCGTTGAGCCGAAAGACTTGAAGCCGCTGTTCGACGCGATCTTGAACAAGATTCCGGCCCCGGAAGTAGACGTGGACGCCCCGCTGCAAATGCAGGTGGCGGCCATCAGCTACTCCGAGTTCCTCGGCAAAATTGTTGTCGGCCGCGTGACCGCGGGGAAGATTCGCAAGAATCAAAAAGTGACCGTTGTGAAGCAGAAGGACAACAGCACCTTTAACGACACCGTCGTGCAGGTCCTGGAGTTCGAGCGACTGGCGAAGAAGGAAATTGAGATGGTGTCGGCCGGCGACGTGTGCGCCGTGGTCGGCCTGGACGACGCCGACATCGGCGACACGATCTGCGACTTTGACAAGCCGATGGGACTGCCACCGCTAACCATCGACGAACCGACGCTGGACATGCTGTTCAAGGTGAACGACTCGCCATTCGCCAGCCAGGACGGCAAGCCGATGACCAGCCGCGAACTGCGGACACGCCTCGACTCGGAACTGCAACACAACGTCGCCCTACGGGTCAAGCAGGGCGAGCGTGAGAGCGAGTTCATCGTCAGCGGCCGCGGTTTGCTCCACCTCGGCGTCCTGCTCGAAAACATCCGCCGCGAGGGCGGCGAAATCGCCGTCGGCAAGCCGAAGGTCATCACGAAAGAAGTCGATGGCAAGACAATGGAGCCGATCGAGTACCTCGTGGTGGAAGCCCCGAATGAGCACTCGTCGACGGTCATGCGATTGGTACTCGAACGGCAGGGCGAGTGCATCAAGATGGAGGGCGGACAGGGCAACAGCACGCACATGGAATTCCACATCCCGGCCCGTGGGCTGATCGGCCTGCGGACGCGAATGCTGACGGGCACGCAAGGCACGGCCATCATGCACCATAACTTCCACGAGTACCGCCAGGCCCGCCCCGGCATGCCTGGCCGTGCGAACGGCGTGTACATCTCGAAGAACACCGCGAAGGTGACTGCGTACTCGGTGGACGGGCTATCCGGGCAACTCTTCGTGGCGCCCGGCGACGAGGTGTACGAAGGCCAGGTGGTGGGCGAACACGGCCGGGACAAAGACCTGACGGTGAACATCACCGACCCGAAACCGCTGACCAACATGCGGGCCTCCGGGACCGACGCCAAAGCTGCGATCAAGCCGCCGATGAAGTTTTCGATGGAAATGGCGCTCGAGTACATCGACGACGACGAACTCGTCGAGATCACGCCCAACCACCTGCGGATGCGGAAGCTGTACCTGAAGGAAAACGAGCGGAAGAAGTTCGAGCGCGGCCGGCAGTAACGAAATGGGCGAAAGCCCACGGACGAACGTCCGTGGGCCGTCCCTCAATCGAAGAACTCATCGTCCGGGTTGAACGCCGGCATACCGAACACAATCGTCCGCACCA
>JBBQCQ010000631.1:0-2996 GCA_038318835.1 Gemmatales bacterium
ACCCGCTTTCAGGGACGCGACTACCGCTTGACCGACGTTCACGGGCGGGTGGTGAAAGAGATTCTGGCGTGATGTCTGTATTCTTGGCGAGCCGAGCACCGTAAGGTGCCGGGTGAATGACGTTGCCATTCACTCGGCACCTTACGGTGCTCGGCTCGCCAGGACTGCGTTTCGCATTACGTCGGCGATGCGTCCGAGCGATTCGTCCGAGGTACTTAGCGGCGGCATCGCGTAGACCACGTTCCCCAGCGGCCGCAACAACACGCCCTGCTCCACCGCCATCCGCCTTACCTTCGGCCCCACCTCCGCGAGGTAGCCGCCCGTGGATGGCAGGTCGATGGCCGCAATCGTGCCGCAGACGCGAGCATCGGGCAGGTACGCAGCCCAGAAGCGGTTGATCCGCTCCACATCTGTCTTCCACCCGCCGGCTTCAATCAACTTCCAGTTCGCCACCGCAACGGCACACGCCAGCGGGTTGGCCGTGAACGAGTGGCCGTGGAAGAACGTCCGCGTGCGGTCGGCCGTATCGAACGCTTCGACCACCCGTGGTGACGCGAGCGTGGCGGCGAGCGGCAGCACGCCGCCGGTCAGCGTCTTGGCGGCGCAAATCAGGTCGGGCGAAATGCCGGCCTGCTCGAACGCCCAGACGGTGCCGGTGCGGTTGGCCGTCATCACCTCGTCCACGATGAAAAGCACACCGTGCCGCCGAGTCACGTCAGCGATGGCCCGCAGTTCCGCCGGCGTATGCATCTTCATGCCGCCGGCTCCCTGCACCAGCGGTTCGAGAATGACGACCGCCACGTCCTGTGCGTGTTCCTTCAGGAATTCATCCAGCCGCTCGGCCGATACCGGTACGCGAGCGGTGCGGAATAACAGCGGCTCGAAGCGGCCGAAGAAGACCGGGTCGCGGCTGACGGCCATCGTCCCGAACGTGTCGCCGTGGTAGCAGTCGTCGAACCCGACGAACAGCGTCCGACGCGGCTCGTCCCGGTGGCACCAGAACTGATAGGCCATCTTGAGCGCCACTTCGACGGCGGTGCTGCCGTTGTCGGAGTAGAACACGCGGCCACCGTTCCACGGCGTTGAGCGCAACAGCATCTCGGCCAGCTCGACGGCGTGCGGGTGCGTGGCCCCGGCGAAGAGAACGTGATCGAGTGCGTGCGTGGCCTGTCGCAGTGCCGCCATCAGCGGCGGGTGCCGGTGGCCGTGCAGGATCGTCCACCACGACGAGGTCGCGTCGATCAGCGTTCGCCCGTCGGCGAGGTGCAGGAACTCGCGGTCGGCCGCGACGACCGGCAGCGGTTCGATCGGGTCGGCGAGCGACGTGTACGGGTGCCACACGAAGCGGCGGTCGCGGGGCACGAGATCGCCGACTTCGGACTTCGCAATCAACGTTTGTCGCAGGACCGTCAGCGGCTCGCGTTGCCGGTCTGCCGCCTCGCGGATCGCTTCGGTCGTCCACGATGCGGGCGGGTGCAGCGACACAACGAGTGTGTCGGCGTGACAGCGGATTTGCTCCTCGGCATACTCGTCGCGATCGCCCAGCAGGATCACGGTCGCCACCGCAAGCCCCTCTGCGTGCAGGCTTCGCACGGCTTGCAGGGTGCGGCCCACGGCCCCGACCTTCGACGGCGTCACCAGCCAGAGCGGTGCCCGCAAGCCGCGGAGCAGTTCGAGTTGAAGCTCATCGTCTGTGAATGGCGAGAACGGGCTGCCGAACGTCTCGATTAACAGCGGTCGCGACGAAGGCGGCTTCGACTCAAACACTTCCCGTGGCGTGGGCATCGGCTGCGAAGCCCGCCGTGCGGCCAGGGCGGGTGCGACGGGTTCCTCGAAACGAGCGAGCGAGGGCAAGATGGTCGCATCGGGCACGAGGCGACGGACCGATTCTGAGTCGGACGGGCCGGTTTCGACCGGCTTCCAGTAGGCGAAGTCGGCCCCGAACGCGGCCAAGAATAGCAGCGAGAACGTGGTCTTGCCGGCGTCGGTATCGGTGCCAATCACTACCGCGTCACGCATGGCGGACGGCCTCGGCGACGTGTTCGGCCATCCGTGCTAACTCTGCCGGATCGTGGTCGGCGTGGATCGACAGCCGCAAGCGGGCGGTCCCCTGCGGCACGCTCGGCGGGCGGATCGCGCGAATGTCGTAGCCGCGTTTTTGAAGCACGGTCGCGACACGCACGGCGAGCGGGTCGTCTCCGAGGACGACGGGGACGATGTAGCTATCGCCGAGCGTCGGCACGCCGCCGGTCTTCAACGTGCGATGGACGGCTGCGGCATTCGCGTGCAGTTTCTCGCGGTCGGCGTCCCCGCTTCGCACGCGGTCCAGGGCGTCGCGCCACCACCCTCCCACGGCCGGAGGCAGGGCCGTCGTGAAGATCAAGTGTCGGCACTTGTTAACGAGATAATCCTTCAACAGTCGCGAACCGCAGATGTACGCCCCGGTCACGCCGAGGGCCTTGCCGCCGGTGTGGACGGTCGCCAGCACGCGCTCGCGGAGGCCGAGTTCGTCCACGATGCCCGACCCGGCGGGGCCGAAGCAGCCGGTCGAATGAGCTTCGTCCACGATTACGTTCGCCGCGTAGCGTTCGGCCAGTTCGACGATCTCGCGCAGCGGTGCGCGGTCGCCGTCCATGCTGAACAGCGATTCCGTGACGACGAACAGTTCCCGGCCGGCTTGCCGCTTCGCGGCTTCCGCCCGCAGGCCGTCTTCGAGGTGGTTCAGGTCGTTGTGGCGGAACACGAACTTCCGCGGCCGGCTGATGCGAAGCCCTTCCACGATGCAGGCGTGGTTGAGTTCGTCGCTCGCCACCCAGTCGCCGGGTTCGACGACGGTCGAGATCAGCCCTTCGTTGGCCGCGAAGCCGCTGGTCATCATCAGCACTGCGTCGGCCCCGTGCCACGCGGCGAGGGCCGATTCAACCTCGTTCCACACGGCGTGATGGCCGCGAAGCAAGCGGGAAGCGATGCCCGACCGCGCGAGGTCAGGCCCGCCA
>JBBQCQ010000632.1:0-2985 GCA_038318835.1 Gemmatales bacterium
GGTGGCCGCGGCACCCCAGTTTCCCCGCACCCCGCCTCCCAATCGGGGGGCGAGTAACAGGTATTCTAACTTGAATCAAATTTCCGAACAGGGGGACATTTTCCCCCATCGGGGTCGCCCGCACGTTGCGAGCGAACCACCCGGTCGCCGGTGGCCCGGCATTTTGATCGTCAAATCCTGAATCGGTGGTGTATTTTGGGGGTCGGCGGTTCATGCCGACGGCTCCGTTTCATCTCCCGAAGCGACCGCGACGGGTTCCCCCTCGGCGGTCGTCTCCGGGCTAACTTCTTCCTCCGTAGACACGTCTGCCGGCAGCGAGTTCGCGTCGGCCGTGGCCTGGGCGGCAGCTTCGGCGGCCGCGGCTTCCGCCGCGACCTCAGCTTCGGCTTCCGCCACGGCGGCGGCCGTTGCCGCGTCGGCCTCGGCTTGCGCCGCGGCCTGGGTGGCGCGTTCTTCCTCGACGCTCGCTTCCATGTGGTCGGCGTACTCCTCCGCGTAGGCGACGATTTCCTCGGCCTGGTCCAGCGGGATGTCGGTGAACTCGGCCAGCCCCTCGCCGTCCAGGAAGGTCAGGTCGTTGTACGACAGGAACCCTTCGCCAATGAGCGTTTGCACGTGGTCTTCGGTGATGTTCGGCAGTTGCGCGAACCAGCGTTCCGCCCGTTCCAGACCTTCGGCCAGTTCCTCGTGCGTCATGATCTCGATGTCCCAACCGACGAGCTTCGACGCCAGCCGCACGTTCTGCCCGCGCCGGCCGATGGCCAGCGACAGTTGGTCTTCCGTCACCAGCACCAGCGCCCGGCCGAGCTTCTGGTACGTGAACACTTCCGAAATCTGCGCCGGCGACAGCGAGTTCGGGATGAGCACCTGCAAGGAGTCGTTCCACCGGACGATGTCGATCCGCTCGCCGTTGAGTTCCTCGATGATGTTCTTGATCCGGCTGCCGCGAACGCCCACGCACGCACCGACGCAGTCGACCTTCAGGTCGATGCTGGACACGGCCAACTTCGTGCGGTAGCCGGCCTCGCGGGCCACGGCGCGGATGTCGATGGTGCGGTCGTCGATTTCCGGAATTTCGTCTTCGAACAGCGACTTCACGAAGTCCGGATGGCACCGCGAAAGGATGATCTTCACGCGCTGCCCGGCCTTGCGAACCTCCAGCACGATGGCCTTCACCCGCTCGCCGACGTGGTGCGTCTCGCCGGGGATTTGCTCGCTGCGGGGCAGTAGGGCTTCGCTCTTGCCGAGCGAGACGATGGCCGTGCCGGCGTCCACGCGGGTGACGGTGCCCTGGATGAGTTCGCCTTTTTTGCCCGAGAATTCGTTGAAAACCGTGTCGGATTCGGCTTCGCGAATCTTCTGGATCATCACTTGCTTGGCCGACTGCGCGGCAATGCGGCCGAGGGTGACGGGGTCGATGTCGGTGGCCTCCCCCTCCGGGGTGGACACCTTCGCGGAAATCTCCCCGGTCGCGCGGTCGATCAGCACAAGCACGCCTTCCTCGACCTGGAAGTGCCGTTCGGCCGCCAGTTG
The DNA here is from genome assembly GCA_038318835.1 of Gemmatales bacterium. Taxonomy (GTDB): domain Bacteria; phylum Planctomycetota; class Planctomycetia; order Gemmatales; family Gemmataceae; genus Limnoglobus. The sequence continues at coordinate 1,534 of JBBQCQ010000632.1, forward strand.
GATGGCCGACTCGATGCCACTGAAAATGATGTCGCGGGAGATTTTTTTCTCCTCGTGCATCTTTTCGACCAGCTCGAGGATGGCCTTCCCGGTCGCGGCGGGCTTTTTGACTTCCGGCATGGTGAACCTCGGCGGTACGCAGAATCGTGGTGCGAGTCCGTTCGACAATTACTGCTCGATCCATCGCCCAGTGTGAACGAACCACACGCAGCGGTCAACGGGGCAAAACCAGTTTGCGGGGGTGCCGACCCGGGGCGGCGCGTCGGAGGGCCAGCCCACGCGGACGCAGTTTCGACCGCGTGCCGCCGTGAGAAGCCATCCGCTGCCGACCGGTTCGGCCGAGGTGACCGACCACCCGCGGAAGTTCGCCCCGAGGGGAGAATCGTTCGCGGACAGCCGGAGGTCTTCGGGCCGGGTGCCGAGCGTCAGGTTGGGAGTCGTTCGATTCGCGAGAACCCGGGCGAGTGCCGGGGAAATCGCCGCTTCGACCGACCCGTCCGCCGACACGAATTTCGCGTCGGGTGGATCGCCGCCACACACTTGCCCGTCGATGAAACTGAACCGGCCCACGGTAAACGCCACGAACCGGTTGTTGGGTCGGGCGACCAACGCCTCGAACGTGTCGAGTTGTTGAAGTCGTCCGTCTCCCAACACGGCGACGCGGCGGCCGAGGGCCAGGGCATCGAGCGGGTCATGAGTGACTAGCAGTATTGTGGGCGCGGAGTTCCCCAGGATCAAGTGCAGATCGTGACGAATTTCCGCCCGGAAGACCGGGTCGAGCGCGGCGAACGGCTCGTCGAGCAACCACACGGCAGCTTGCCGCGTCGCCGTGCGAGCGAGCGCGACCCGCTGCCGTTCGCCGCCGGAAAGCTGGTGCGGGAAGCGTTCGAGCAAGTGATCGATGCCGAAGGGGTCGGCGGACGGGGGCGAAGACCGACCGACCGCGAGGTTCTCGCTCACGGTCAAATGCGGGTAAAGGGCTGGCCGTTGCGGCACGAACGCCACCCCGCGTTCGTGCGGCGGCACGCGCTGGAGCGACTTGCCGGCGAGGACGATTTCGCCCGCGTCCGGGTCGTCGAGGCCGGCGATCAGCCGCAGCAGAGTGGACTTGCCCGACCCGGACGGTCCGAGCAGTACGAGCCGATCCCCGGTCGGCACGTCCAAGTCGAGCGGGTGCAGGCCGACGTTCGGCGCGAAGAGTTTCGAGACGCCGCGGAGGGTGAGCATGTTTCCAGTTTAGCGGCGACGCGGAGTCTTCGGAGCGGAGCGCGTTCGCGTCGCCGCTAAACGATCGCCTTTCGCGCCAGCACCACGGCCCCCCGCGCGGGTTCGTCCACCGGCGTTACCACGCCGGGCGACATGCCGAGCGCTCGCAGTTCGTCCAGGAACAGTCGCCGGTACAACTCGCTGTGCAGCAGCAGCCCGCCGGCCAACGCCACCGGCAGCCCCGTT
>JBBQCQ010000633.1:0-2981 GCA_038318835.1 Gemmatales bacterium
CCCCACCCTGCCAACCGCAACGAAACCAAGTCGTCCAACGGGAAACGCAGATCACGCAAAGACCGATTCACCGCAGAGGGCACGCGAGGAAAACTGAAAAAGTTCAAAACCCGGTCTTTACCCTCGCTTCTGTCTTTCTCACGTGCCCTCATGTGCCCTCTGCGGTGAATCGGATTTATCTTTCTTCCTCGCAGCCGATTCAAAACGAAAACGCCACCCAATTTGGGTGGCGTTTCGTGTTGGGTCAAGCCGAGGTTACTTGACCGTGACCTTCGGGCTTTCGATGTGCTTCTTGCCGTCCTTTTCGACGACCTTCCCTTCGACCGTTGCGTCCTTGTCTTCCTTGCAGACCTTGCCGTGGTACGCTTCCTTGCCGCCCTTGTCGTCGAGGTAATAGATCACTTCTTTGTCGCCGTCCTTCACCTTCAGGGCGTGGCCGCACTTGTCGGTTTCTTGGAGAGCGCACTTGGTGCAGGTCAGCTTGCCTTCGAGCTTCTTCGTTTCCTTGTCCGCCTTCTTGTCTTCGGCCAGAGCCACGACGCTGAAGGAGAGAGCCATCAGGCCGATGGCCAGAGCGAGCAGTGAACGCATGGGAAAACTCCTAGTGTGAGGGACCCGAACGGCACAGTAGACGGCGCGTTCGGTAATTCCTCTTATAGCCCGGTCGAAACGGAAGTTCAACAACAGAATCGAATGTTCCGGGAAAGACTTCCGCCGGGCCGGTTGACGCGGCTATGATTCCGCGTATACGTTTACCTTTTCGGCATAAACCCTCGGCGAACTTTGCGGAATGACCAGTGCCGCCGTGTTATTGAAAGCCACCGCTCGCGCCCGCGAACTGCGGGGCCGCGTGCTCGTCGTCAAGCTCGGCGGCAGCGCAATGGAAGACCCGACTGCCACAACGGCCACTCTGGAAAGCATCGTCGCGTTACAAACGCTCGGTGTGCGGCTGATCCTCGTCCACGGCGGCGGTAAGCCGATCGACCGGGCGATGGCCGACGCCGGCCTCGTGCCGAAGAAAGTCGCCGGCCGCCGGTACACCGATGCGGCAACTCTGGAGATTGTGGTCCGTGTGCTATGTGAGATGAACAACGACCTCATCCGCCAACTGCAAGAAGTCGGTGGGTGGTCGCAGGGCTTTATCAACGCCCGTGCATTCCCCATCACCGGGAGCAAACTGACGCTCGACGGCGTGGATCTCGGGTTCGTCGGCCAACCACACGCAGTAGATCGAGCTGAACTCGCCCGATTCGTTGACGACAGAGTGATACCCGTACTGCCCTCGCTTTGCGGCACCGGCGGCGGCGGGTGGCTGAACGTGAACGCCGACACCGCCGCCAGTGCTGTCGCCGGGGCGTTCCACGCCGAAGCCGCGATCTTCCTCACCGACACGCCCGGCATCCTCCGCGACAAGACCGACCCGAACTCGCGGATCGAAACCGTGTCCGTGAAGGACGCGAAGCGGTTGATCGCCGACCGCGTCATCGATGGCGGCATGATCCCGAAAGTCGAGGCGTGCTTCGAGGCACTCGCCGCCGGTGCGAGTCGGGCGGTCATTCTTGACGGCCGCGTGCCGCACGCGCTGCTGGCCGAGTTCGTCGGCGAACCCGTCGCCGGCACGCAGATCGTTCCCTGAACCCAAAAGGAGTGACCAACACCTTCCATGTCCGACACCGCCACCCTGAGTTCGCACGACATCATCGCCCGCGCCAAGAAGTACGTGATCGGGAACTACACCCGCTACCCGGTCGCGCTCGTTCGCGGCGAGGGTTCGTGGGTGTGGGACGCGGAAGGCAACCGCTACCTCGACTTCTTCCCCGGCTGGGGTTGCGGCATCCTCGGCCACTGCCCGCCGAAGGTCGTCGCCGCGGTGCAGGAGCAAGTCGCCACGCTCATCCATGTGCCGAACACCTGGTACACCGAGCCGCAGACGCTCCTCGCGGAAGCCCTCAGTGAACGCACCGGCTGGGGCGGACAGTGCTTCTTCTGCAACAGCGGCACTGAGGCGAACGAAGCCGCGATCAAGCTCGCCCGTTTGAACGGCAAGGCGAAGGGGCGCTACAAGATCGTCACCATGACGAACAGCTTCCACGGCCGCACCTACGGCGCACTGTCGGCGACCGCTCAGCCGAAGTATCACGCCGGGGTCGAGCCGATGCTGCCGGGCTTCGTATACGCACCGCACGGCGATCTGGACGCGGTGGCGAAGCTCATCGACAACGAGACGGCCGCGATTCTTCTGGAACCGATCCAGGGCGAAGGCGGCGTCAACCTGCCGCCGGACGGCTACCTCGAAGGCTTGCGCGAACTCTGCGACCGCCACGGCATGTTGCTGATGCTCGACGAAGTGCAAACCGGCATGGGCCGCACGGGCAAGTGGTTCGCCCACCAGCACTGGAACGTGGTGCCGGACGTGGTCACGCTGGCGAAGGCCGTCGCCGGCGGCGTCGCTCTCGGGGCCGTGATCGCGAAGCCCGAAGTCGCCGCGAAGCTCGTCCCCGGCACGCACGCGGCCACCTTCGGCGGCAACCCGATCGCCTCGGTCGCGGCCCTTGCGACCATTGCCACCTTCGACGAAGAAAACTTGCTGGAACGTGCCACGCAAGTCGGCGAACGCTTCCACGCCCACTTCACGGCTCTGAAGGCCGAGTGCCCGCTGATTCAGGACGTCCGAGTGAAGGGCGTTATGATTGGCCTGCAACTGAGCGTGGACGGTGCCCCAATCGTGGAGGCGTGCCTGAAACGCGGCCTGCTCATCAACTGCACGCACAAGACCGTGATCCGCCTGCTGCCGGCCGTGAACATCGAGAGCCAGCAGATCGACGAGGGGTGCGCCATCCTCCGCGAGGTGTTGCTGGCCCACGTGGTGTGACCCGGCCTCGACGATTCCTTCAAAGCCCGCGGCAATGACCCGCGGGCTTTCCCTCTTAAAAGGTGCAGCGAATGCGCCACTTCTTGAACCTGATCGACATCACGACCGA
>JBBQCQ010000634.1:0-2977 GCA_038318835.1 Gemmatales bacterium
TCCGAGAGCAAACCCGACGCGAACTGACCGTTCGATACGAAGACGGTCGAATTTCTGGTCAAACTCATGGCCGATCAGGACCTGAGCGAGATCGACCTACACGAAGGGGCGCACCGCATTCGCCTCCGCCGTGGTGCCCGCGTCATCACCACGCACGCCCCGGTCGTGGCCCCGCCGCCGACCATCCCGCATGCCCCGACCGCCGCCGTGCCGACCGCCCTGCCGCCGGCCGCGAAGTCGAACCTGCACGAGATCAAGTCGCCAATGGTCGGCACCTTCTACGCGAAGCCGACGCCCGACAAGGACGACTACGTGAAGGTCGGCAGCAAGCTCAAACCAGATTCCATCGTCTGCAAGCTCGAAGCCATGAAGGTGTACAACGAGCTCACGGCCGACTGCACCGGCACCATTGTCGAAGTGTGCGCCAAGAATGGTGCGCCGGTCGAGTTCAACACCGTGCTGTTCCGCGTCGAACTTTCCTAGCGCCGGGGGCGGAATGTGGAACAGGGGGTGAAAAATCCACCCCCGGTCGTTCCACTCCGCACGCCGAACTCCGAACTCTACATACAACTATGTTCCAACGCATTCTCGTCGCCAACCGGGGGGAAATCGCCCTCCGCATCATCCGGGCGTGCCGCGACCTGGGCATCGAAGTCGCCTGCGTCTATAGCGAGGCTGACAAGGACGCCCCATACCTGAAACTGGCCGACCAAACGGTGTGCATCGGCCCCGGCCCGGCGGTCGATTCGTATCTCAAGGTCGATCGCATCATCGCGGCCGCCGAGATCACCAACGCCCAGGCCATCCACCCCGGCTACGGCTTCCTGAGCGAGAACTCGAAGTTCGCGAGCATCTGCCGCGATTGCAAGATCGAATTCATCGGCCCGCCGCCGGAAGCGATGGACGCCGTCGGCAACAAAGAGAAGGGCAAGCAGGTCGCGAAGAAGGCGAAGGTGCCGACCGTTCCCGGTTCCGACGGTCTCGTGACCAGCGACGAAGAAGCCCTGAAGTTCGCGCACGCCGTCGGCTACCCGGTGCTGATTAAAGCGTCGGCCGGTGGCGGCGGCCGCGGGATGCGCGTCGCCCGCAACGACATCACGCTCATCAGCGGCCTCGCCTCCGCCCGGCAAGAGGCCGAGTCCGCGTTCAAGGACGGCTCCGTCCTGCTGGAAAAATATCTCGACCAGCCGCGGCACGTCGAGGTGCAACTCCTCGGCGACCGCCACGGCAACGTTATCCACCTGTACGAGCGCGATTGCTCGATGCAGCGCCGCCACCAGAAGTTGGTGGAAGAATCGCCGGCCTCGAACCTGCCCGAGCGGGTTCGCGATAGCATCTGCGAGTCGGCCGTGCGACTGGCGAAGGCGGCCGGCTACTACTCGGCCGGCACCTGCGAGTTCCTGGTGGACAAGGACAACAACTTCTACTTCATCGAAGTGAACGCCCGCGTGCAGGTCGAGCACCCGGTCACGGAACTGGTCACCGGCGTGGACATCATCCGCGAGATGATCCGCGTGGCGGCCGGCGAGAAACTCCGCTACCGGCAGAAGGACATCGTGCTGCGCGGGGCGGCCATCGAGTGCCGAATCAACGCGGAAGACCCTACGAAAGACTTCCGCCCGTCGGCCGGCACGATCACGAAGTGGGAACCACCCGGCGGCCCCGGCGTCCGGTTGGATTCGCACGTAGTCCCCGGCTATCGTGTGCCACCGAACTACGACAGCATGGTGGCGAAGCTCCTCGTCTACCAACCGACCCGCGAGGAGGCCATTGCCGTGATGCGGCGGGCACTGCGGGAGTTCAACGTCGAGGGCATCGCGACGACGATCCCACTCCATCAGCAGATCATGAGCACCGCCGAGTTCATCAACGGCACCGTCGACACCACGTTCATCGAGCGAAGGCTGATGGCCGGGAAGTGACCGGGAACGAGCCCATGCCGTTTTGGGTATGATGGTGTTGTTCCCACGCGGCTCAGGATCGGGACCATGGCCAAACCCGCCGATCACGTTTCACCTCACCGCTGTTCGCAGGCGAGAAGGTCCGACCGGACGATCTCGTGCCGACGCCCGACGTGGCCGAGGCCGTGACCATCGAACGGCACAATGTTCTTCAACTCGCGGCCCTCGTGCAGATGAAGTTGACCTCGTTCCGCGACAAGGATCGCGTGCACCTGCGCGACATGCTCGATGTCGAGTGAATCGATGAATCGTGGCGGGACCGGGTGCCGGCCGAACTGGCGGCTCGGCCCCAGCCGATTCTCGACGATCCGAATGGGTAGGCCGCCCCGCCTGCGGCGGGTTAGAATGACGCGAGGAGAATAGCTATGCCGCTCCGCGATCACTTTCGCTCGCCCGTCAATGACACCCACTCATGGGACGAACTCCACGGTCAATGGCCGGGCGAGATCGTTCGCGACCTGCTACGAATCTTGCCGCGCGGCTTTCGTGCCGCGCCGCGGGTCCACCTTGGTTCCGCCTTCGAAGTGGACGTCGGAAGTTACGAATGGGATGAGCACGGCCCGGCTGGCGAAAGTCGGGGCGGCGTCGCGACGCAGACGGCCCTCAGCCCCACGTTCACCATCGACGCCGACCTGTCGGACCAGGACGAGTACGAGATCCGCATCTACGACGCGGAACGCGGGCGGCAACTCGTCGCGGCCATCGAGATCGTTAGCCCCGCGAACAAGGACCGCGCGCGGACGCGGAACCTCCTCGTTGGCAAGGTCGCGGCCCTGTTGCAACAAGATGTCTGCGTGTCGATCGTCGATCTCGTGACCGTGCGGCGGGCGAACGTGTACGCCGACTTGCTGACGCTCCTGGGCCGCATCGACCCGCAACTCGCCCCGACGCCGCCGCACCTGTATGCCGTGACGCTGCGGACCCGACGGTCCGACCGGGACCGCCCCCTGCTCGACGCCTGGTACTACCCCATGACCGTCGGCGAGCCGTTGCCCACGCTGCCGATCTGGCTGAAT
>JBBQCQ010000635.1:0-2962 GCA_038318835.1 Gemmatales bacterium
GCTGGGCCGCTCGCCTCGAAATTGTGCTCACCTCACTCGCGACACGTGACCGGCCGGCCAAGAGCGCCCGCACGGAAGTCGAGGACGACGACGGCCGGACCCGACTTCCGAAGTCCGGCTTCGACTTCGGAAGTCCGAGCGGCAACCGCTCTCACGGTTGACCACGCAACCGCATTCCCGCCCGGTGGACTTCCGAAGTCGAAGCCGGACTTCGGAAGTCGGTCCTCATAGAACATCCCGACACAGCGAGGTGCCCGATGCGGCAGATTCCTGGCCGGGCACTCTGGGTTGGTCACGCGGGCGACCTGCGGAACGCCCGCGGAGTGTTGAATGTTGGTATTTCGGCCGTCGTGGAACTCGCGGACAACGAACCGTTCGCCAACCTGCCGCGCGACTTGGTACGCGGTCGCTTTCCGCTCGCTGACGGTGGCGAGAACCCGATTTGGCTGTTGCGGTTAGCCGCCGAAACGGTGGCAGTGTGTTTGAAGGCCGATGTCGCTACGCTGGTGTGTTGTTCCGCCGGGATGAACCGATCGGTGTGCGTTGCTGCCGGTGGTATCGCCCTCGCCGAAGGGCGGCCCATGGCGGAAGCGTTGCGGCTGGTCGCGGAGTCGGGGCCGGTCGATGTGTCGCCCGGTTTGTTCATACAGTTGAAGCAGGCGTTGAGCGAGTAGCCCACAGGTGCCCCACGGCGAAGGAGTTACCGTGTTCGCATCGATCTTTCTCGAATTCCACCTGCCGAACTCGACGACGTGGTTCGTCTTCTCGTTGTTCCTCACGGTTGCGCTATTCTTCCAGTTCGCCCGCCCGCTGTCACTCCGCAACTGGGACCTGCTCGCGCTGTTCCTGTTCGTGCCGGGGTTCCTGCTGCTGCAAGAGGCGAATCAGTCCGACGATGCCAGTGAGCGGGTGTTCGGCTACGCCTGGTTGCTGTCGGCGGCGCTGTACTGGCTGGTGCGGTGCTTCGTCGATCTGTCGGCCGTGCGGCGGCCGGTGTTCCGCTCGAACCTGACCATCCCCGGCCTCGCGTGGGTTGGCATCGCGCTGTTCCTCGGCCTCGCGGTCGTTGCCGTGCGAAGGCCCGCGGACGCCTGGGAACCGGTCGGCCGCCAACCGGCCGCGATCACCGGCGTGACCGACGGGGCGGCCGTGGTCGTGGCGAAGGGCGAGACCGGGAACCTGGAGCAGTGGGCCGAACTCCGCGTCTGGACGGCCCGCGCCCTCGCCCTGGGTGGGCACGCGGCCGTTGTGGTCGGGCTGTTCTTCATCGGCTGGCGGCACTTCCGCGATGCCGAGACGGGCGTGGCGATGGCCGCCATGTACCTGCTGCTGCCGTACACCGCGTACCACATCTCGCAACTGCACCACGTCCTGCCCGCGGCCCTCACCCTGTGGGCGATCTTCGCCTATCGCCACCCGCGGCTCTCCGGCGGCCTCCTCGGCCTCGCGGCCGGTACGACGTTCTTCCCGGCCCTGCTCTTCCCCGCCTGGTTCCACTTCTACTGGCGGCGCGGAGCGTGGCGGTTCACCGTGGGGTTCGCCGTCTCGCTGATGGTCTCGCTCGCCGCCACGCTCGGCCTGGTGTGGGCGGCCGGGTACTTCCCGCATGGGCTGTCGCAGGTGATGCACGTCGCCGACTGGCAGCCGTGGAAACGGCCGACGGCCGAGAGCCTGTGGCAAGGGTTGCACTGGGCGTATCGGCTGCCGGTGTTCCTGCTGTACGCGGTGTTCGTCGGCACGAGTTTCTTCTGGCCGAGCGTGCGAACAATGGCTCACGTGAGTGCCGTATCGGCGGCGCTGCTCATCGGCGTGCAGTTCTGGTTCGCCGACCGCGGCGGGTTGTACGTGCTGTGGTACACGCCGCTGCTGTTGCTGATCGTGTTCCGCCCGGCGGCGACCGACCTGGAACCGCCGGTACTCACGCCCGGCCGCGGGTGGGGCACACGGCTGGCACTCGGCGTGTGGCACCGTGTCCGCGGCCCCAACTCCACGCAACCGCCGGCCCTGGCGGCGTAACCTTTTCCGAGGCCCACGGATGGCGACTCACCTGAAACGATTCCTCGTTCTCGCGATTGTGCTCGCCATCGTGGCGGTTCCACTGCTCTACAAGATCGAGCAAGAACGCCGTTACCGGAATCTGCACATCGTCGCCGACGGCGTGCTACTCCGCAGTGGGCAACTGAACGCGGACGGGTTCGAGCGGGTGGTCCGCGAACAGGGGATCGGCACCGTCATCAGCTTCCGCGAGACGCGGGATGACGAGCAAAAGTTCGAGGACGGGTTCGAGGAAGACATCTGTCGGGCAGCTGGCGTGGCATACCACCGCTTCGGCTACCTGGACTGGGGCAACGCGGACGGCTCGATGCCGGCTCGCGCGAACATCGACAAGTTCCTCGCGCTGATGGACGACCCGAAGGTGCCGAAGCCGGTGCTCATCCACTGTTTCGCGGGGATCCACCGTACCGGCGTCCACGTGGCCGGCTACCGCGTCGAGCGGCAGGGCTGGACGAACGACGACGCCTGGGCAGAACTGCAAGCGATGGGCAGCCGCCGCACGACCTACAAGCCGGACCTGGTGAAGTTCGTGTACGCGCTCACGCCGGGTGGCCGAGCGGAGCACTGAAAGGAACAGATATGGCGAAGAAAAAACAGTACACGGTTTCGGACGGGAAGCTCGTCCTGACCTTCAAGCCGCAGCCGGAAGGCGGTTACGTGATTAGTTCACCGCTCGACCCGGAACTGTTGACCGAAGGCGAAACGATCGAAGAAGGCTTCGACAACGCTCGGGATGCTGCCGAAGTTCTTCAGGCCTGTCGAGACGAACGAAGAAAGACCGTTCGATCGGGCCGCGACAAATGAGTCGTCGAGACTTCGAGCGGCACCTGCAAGAACATGGGTGCGAACTCCGACGGCACGGCCGCCGACACGACGTGTGGTAGAATCCGTCGAACGGCCGGCAATC
>JBBQCQ010000636.1:0-2958 GCA_038318835.1 Gemmatales bacterium
TGCCGCAACCGCACCGGGTCGCCGATGAGCACTTCCGGCACGTCGGCCGCGACTTCGCACCCGAGTTCCAACCCCTTGGCGTGTGCCCGCGGCGCAAACGGTTGCAGAGTGTCGTCGAGCAGCGTTCGCAGGTTGAATTCCAGCGGGTCCAGGTCGAACTTCCCCGCCTCGATCTTCGACAGGTCGAGCAGGTCATTGATGATCGCCAACAGCGACGAAGCCGACTCGCCGACGATGCCCAGACACTCTCGTTGTTCCGCCGACAGCCGGCCGTCGAGGGTCAGCTCGGTCATGCCGATGATGGCGTTCATGGGTGTGCGAATCTCGTGGCTGACGTTCGCCAGGAACTCGCCCTTCGCCTTACTCGCGGACTCGGCGGCAGCCTTTGCTTTTTCCACCGCTGTCAGGTCGTCGAAGGTGGCCAATGCTCCGCGGCATGTGCCGTCGTCGCCGAAGATGGGCGTCGAGTTGACCGACATCGTCTTGCCATCGGCCCCGTTTCGCAGCCCGAGCACGCGGCCCATCTGCGGGACCGATTCGCGCAGCACCTGTACCCACGGGTGGTCGTCCGCCTTCAGTTCGACCGTGCCCGTGTGCCACGGCAGGTCGGACACTTTCTTGCCGCGAAGGGCGTCCGGCGTCTGGCCGACCGACTTGGCGAAGGCGTCGTTCGCCAGCGCGATCACGCCTTTGCGGTCGAGCACGAGGACGCCCTCGGCCAGCGTGTTCAGCGTGCTGCGGACCTGTTGCGGAACGACCTTCGCCTGGGCCAGATCGACCCGGCGGAAGACGGACCGCAGGAACAGCGTCGTCGCCAGGAACCCGCCGGCCCAGACGAACGCGAGCAGCGGGAACAGCGACCCGCCGACATACCGCCAGAGGCCGGAATACTGGAGCGGTCGGAACGCGACCTCGACCGTGGCCCACGGCTGGCCGTCGATCCGCGGCACGGCGGCGTGCAGGTGGGTCGGCGTCGATTGCTCGCCGGCCCCCACCCAGTGCGTGTCGTGGTCGCCGGTGTCCACGGCCAGGCGACCGTCGGCATCCCGCACGCCCACGGAGAGCACCTCCGGGTGGCGGCGAGCCAGGGCACGCGCGAACGCTTCGGCCCCCGCGGGCGACTCGTTACGTTGCGAAGCCAGCGCGCACTCGACGGCCACACTCTCGCACACGCCTCGGCGGCGTTCGACGGCCGCGGCGTCCGGGTCGGGCAGCAGGTCGAAGTGACGAGCTACGAGCAACAGGCACAGGACGAGGCCCATGAGGCCGAGACTGATACGGTACATGGAAGCTCACACGCGAGGCCGGGTCGTTACCCGACGATGGACTGCAGCGATTCACAGTCTGCGGGGGTGGCCTCCGGCCGATTTCCGAGTTCCTGGTCTTGCTCCCAGGAGTAGATCACGTCGATCGGGTCGAACCGTCGCCACACGGCCGGTCGGGCCAGAAACGCGCTGATGAACCACAGCACCGCGCGAGTGTTCAGCAGAACGTAGCCGGCAGTGACCACGGCCCCCGTCGTCACCACAGCATCGGTCGTGGCCCGATTGTCCGCTGCCGTGCGCAACTCGCGGGCCAACTGTTCCTGACCACCGCTGACGATCTCAGCCACGGCCACTGCGTCTGGCGACGACAGTACAGGAGGTGGGGGCGTGGTGACAACCACCGTCGGTGGCACGACCGGCTTCGTCGTAGGGGCGACGGCTGTCGCGCTTCGCTTCTGATCGTCGGGGGCGGCGGGTCGTTCCACCGGCACGGGCTTCGACTCCGACGTCTTCACGTCCGGTTCGGGACTCGCCTTGCTTTCGGCCACGGGAACCGCCTTCGGTGCGACCGTCGTCAGGGCAATCGCGTAGGCGTTCGGAGTTGCGTTCCCGGTGCGGATAGGGTCATTCGCACCCGAACCTGGGGCACTCATCGCCGCCGGCGATGGTGCCGTCGTCGGCAGAGTCAACGTCACGCCGAGGGTGGGGATGTCCGGTGGCAGGAGTGGAGCCGCTGCCACAATCGGCACGCGGGCTGTCGGTGGAACCCACGGTTGCGGTGGGGCCATCGACTCCGGTTTGGTGGCGGGCGGGGGTTCGGTCGAAGGTACTGGTTCGATGGCGAGCGGCGGTAACACGGCGATTCGCACGGTGCGAACGAGTTCGGTCGTGCCGTCCGAGAGTCGGTAGGTGAAGGTATCGGTTCCCGCGTACCCGGCGTCCGGGGCGTAGGTGAACGACCCATCGGCGGCCAGGACCACGCTCCCATGTTCGGCGGCCGCGAGCAGGTCAATCGTGTACGGCGGTTCGTCGCCGCCCGAACCGACCGGCCCCGGCACGATCAGCACGTTGCCCGGAGCGATCGTGTATTCGTCCACGCTGGCGGTGACGACGTTGAGCGTGACCGTGGCGGCCGTGGAGGTGGTGCCGGTTGCGTTGGTGGCCCGGTAAGTGAACGCGTCGGTGCCTGTAAACCCAGGGGTGGGGACGTACAGGAAGCCGCCGGAGCGGGCGAAGAACAGCGTGCCGTGCGTCGGGCGATCGACGAGCGACGCCGAGATCACGGGGCCGTCGTTGGCCAGCACGCCGAACCGCCCGCTAGCCCGGAGGGCACCCCCGCTCACGGTGTAGGCGTCGTCGAGGGCCGTCGGCGGCGCGGGCGGAACGGGCGGCTCGGTTTGGTCCTCGATCGGCGTGATCGTCGGGGCACGCTTCACCGCCGTGATTGTCACCGTAAACGACCGCGTGACCGTCGCCAGTCCGTCGCTCACGGTGACGGTCACGACCGCAGTCCCACGGGCATCGGGTTGCAGGGTGAAGAACAGTTGGCCAACACGGGCGGGGCTGAGGTACACAATCGTCGGGCTGGCGATCACTGTCGGATCACTACTCACGGCGGTAACGAAGAGAGTCTGCGTTTCGCCGCCCCCGGCAGTGATGCCGGTCAACGCCACCGCCCGCGGCCGGCCGTTTT
>JBBQCQ010000637.1:0-2952 GCA_038318835.1 Gemmatales bacterium
TTCCTGGGCCTGGCGCTGTACCTCACGCCAGGGCTATCGAAGACCGCCGAGGGCCGCACGCAACGGCCCTCGGGCGTGGTGTACGCCTGGGTAGACGCCTTCCTGCTACCGGATGCCTCCGAGGAGTTGCCGTGGAACAGCGACCTGACCGCCGCCCTGGCCGAGGCCCGCACGCAGAAGGGCACGAAGCGGTTCGTATTCGTGGACTTCACCGGCAAGACGTGCCAGAACTGCAAGTACAACGAGAACAACATCTTCCCCCGGCCGGAAGTTGCCCCGCTGTTGGCCAGCTACACGCTGGCCCAACTCTACACCGACGAAGTGCCGGCCGAGTTCTTCCAGTCGCCGCCGACGGAAGAAATGACCGCCGCCGAGGCTGCCCTGAATGCGGACTTCCAGCGGGCCGTTTTCAAGGACGAGAAGTTGCCGCTGTACGCGATTCTGGAACCGCTGCCGACGGGCAAAGTGCGGGTGGTTGGCGTCTACGATGAAGGGAAGATCAACGACGCCGCCCGGTTCGCGGCGTTCCTGCGAAAGCCGCTGGGGAAGTGACATCGTTTAGCGGCGACGCGGAGTCTTCGGAGCGTAGTGTGTTGCGGCCCTCCGCTCCGAAGACTCCGCGTCGCTGCTAAACGATGGCACTTCCACAGCCGTCACTCAACCACTCTTTCGATTTCCGCCATTCCGCCGGCACGGGTTGCAAGCGCTTTCAACACCGCCGGACTTGTTCCGTCGCCGAAGTTCGTGACGTGGCCATCGGCGAAGCTGAAGAACGTGCTGCCCTGGTCGATGCCGCCGAACTGCCCGCCTTCACCCAACAACTTTTCGCCGTCGAGCAAGCCTCGAACCGTTGACGGACCGCCGCGAATCCACGGACCCAACTGATGGTTCGTCTGGCCGAAGAGTAGGGTGTTGCTCAGCCCGTCGGGGAAGGCCGAGAGCGGCGTCGGCGTGTCGTAGCGGAAGGCCCCGGCCCGTGGATCGTCCGGTGGCAGACTCGCGACGTCGGTCCCCAGACCGGCGATGCCCACAAACTGCGTCACGGCCGGTTCCCCCTCGGGCACCGACGGCGGTCTCGCGGGGCAGAGCAGCACCCGCACTGGCGTTCGGCCCGCCGTCGCGTTCGCGTCCGAATCCCACGGTTGCGCGAGGTCGATCCCGGCCAACAACTTGCTCGTGTCCTGGTGTCGCTGGTCGAACACCGGCAGCATCTGCACGACCCAACTCAAGCGGCGGTCGGGCGGCAAATCGGCCCGGAAGACCGTACCCGGCGGCACCGTCGCGAACTTCGGCGGTTGATTCTTCGCCACGGCGGTGGTGTAGCTGGCCGCGAACTGACCGAGTTGCCGCAGGCTGTTCCGCGACGATTCGCGGTCGGCCTGATAGCGGGTTTTTACTAGCCACGTCACCAGCCCGCCTACGAACAAGGCGAGCAAGCCCGTGGCGAGCAGAAGCAAGACGATGCGGCGAACCATCACGCGACCCCGGCCGCCTGCCGGGCTTTGCGGGCGTCGATGAACGACTTCACGCACAACCCCACGAAGATCGCACTCACCGCCGACATGGCCAGACCCGCCATGGCCGAAGGAGCGGTCACGTCGAGTTCCTTGCCACTGGCGAGTTGCCGGATGATCGGGATGAAGCCGAAGATGAAGCTGAGGAGGCCGAACATCGCGGCGGCGTGCATCACGTGCTTGCGACGTTTCGCCTCGAAGGCGAGCGAGCCGCACAGCATGAGCAGCAAGCCCATCGCGGCCGGGATGAGGGCCGTGGGACTCGGCGGACTGCCGTCAGCTTTCGGGGTGGCGTTCAGGTAGCCGTAAGTGCCGATTGCCGTGAGCAGGACGCCGCAGATGATTGTCGGCCAGGCCATCATGGTGCAGAACTCCGGGTGGGTTACTTCTTCTTCAGGTGTTTGTCGAAGAACGTCAACAGAGCCTTGTCGGCTGTCTCGGCGTCCTTGCCCTTGAAGCCGTGGCCGGCCCCCTCCAGGGTGAGCAAGTCGGCTGCCACGCCGCACGCCTTGAGGCGATCGACCATCCAGACGGCCTGTTCGTGGGCGACGTACTTGTCGTCGGTGCCGTGGATGCACAGCGTCGGGGCGGCGTTGGGCGTCACCCAGTTCAGCGGGCTGGCCCGCACGTGGGCGGGGCGGGCGGTGTCGAGGTTGCCGCCGAACCACAGCGGTAGCACTTCGGCCGCGTCCACGCTCTTGCCGTAGGACTTGGTGAAGTCGCTCGGGCCGTAGACGTTGACGACGCACGTCACGCCGCTGGATTGTGTGGGATTGCCGCCGTCCCCCTCGAACTCCTTCACGCCGGCCGTCACGCCGAGGAACTGCGCCAGGTGCCCGCCAGCCGATCCACCCGTGACGCCGACGCGGTCGGGGTCGATCTTGTACTTCGCGGCGTTGGCCCGCACCCACCGCACGGCCGCTTTCGTGTCGTGGACGGCGGCCGGGAACAGATACTTCGGGGCCAGCCGGTACGACACCGTGACGGCAACGTACCCTTGCTCTGCGAGGCGGATGCAGAGGTTGTCGTAGCCTTCGCGCTTGCCGGCCCGGAAGCCGCCGCCGTGGATGCACACGACCGCGGGGAAGGGGCCATCGCCAGTCTTCGGTCGGGCGAGGTCGAGTTGCAGGTGCTGCCCGTCGGGGTTGGCGTACTCGATGCCGCTCTCGAAGACGACCGTATCCGGCACAGTCGGCTTCGGCTGGGCCGCGGCCGGAATCGCGAGGAGGGCGACCAGGAAGAGAGATCGCATTGGAGTACCCGAAATGAGGAGAAGAAATTTAGCCACGGATAAACACAGATGAAGACAAAGCCAGATTGATTTTAAAAGACTCGATCCCGGCTGCGCTTCTGATATCGTTTTTCGGATTTATCTGTGTTTATCCGCAGGAAGTTCACGACGCGGTCGAGGCGCTCCGTGTCCGCATTTACCGCGTCG
>JBBQCQ010000638.1:0-2949 GCA_038318835.1 Gemmatales bacterium
TGCCCGTGGGCACAATCGGGTCCATGGACGTGGTTCCGCTTCTCGCCGGCCTCCTGCCAGAGGGCCAGCACGCGGACGAGTGTCATCGCCAGCAGCACGACGCCAGCAACGAGCACGAACATATGGAAGTCCGGGCTGAGGATGATCTGGAGGATCGACGGATTGGCCGCGTCCGTGTTCCGCAAGGCTGGTACGGCGAGCGCCACAGCGACGACACCAAACGCCCCGCAGATACCGATGGTGAAGAGTTGTTCGAGATATTCATCGCCGTGATCGTGGTGGTCATGGGTGTGATCGTGCGCATGGTCGTGACTGTGCGAATGATCGTGATGGTCGTGGCTGTGATTGTCGGCCATGAGTCTGTCCTCGGAACGGCCATGGGTTCGGGTTACTTCGTCTTCTCTTCGAGCGGCGTGACCGGCTCGGGTGCGGGCGTCGCCTGAGGCCAGAGGTACGGGCCGGTGATCGGCCGGTAGGTCACGTGGACGGCCACCGAATAAATCAGCGACAGCGTGACCACGCACACGACGATGGTAGCGATGAGCCGGATGCGGAAGACGCGGGTAAACATCATCAACAGCTTCAAGTCCAGCATCGGCCCGAGGACGAGGAACGCCAGCTTCGCGGAGACGGCCATTTTCGTGAAACTCGCCGCTACAAAGGCGTCGGCTTCGCTGCACAGACACATCAACACCGCGAGCAGCATCATCAGCGGGATCGCGATCAATGGCTGGTCCTGCGACATCCGCTCGATGGTCCCCGGTGGAATCGACATCTTAGCAATCGCGGCCAGGATCGCCCCGAGGATGAGGAAGACGGTGATGTCCATGAAGTCGTGCAGGGCAGTTGAAGAGATGTTCGACAACCGCTTCATGAGCGGCTTCGGCTTGCCGGGTGCCATCGCGTCGTCGTCGGCCATCGGCAGCGACGACGGCATCGCGGTGGCCGTCACGAGGGCGGCCACGCCCGTCTTCTTCGACAGGGCGTACACAATCACGCCGGTCGTCGTGGCGATCAGGAACCCGCCGAGCGCCCGCAAAATGACCATGTCCACACCGATGCGAACGCCGTCGATTTCGTGCGTCTTGAAGGCGTAGTATGTACTCAGCAGCACGACCACGTTCATGATCGGCCCCGCCAGCATGTACGCGATACAGCAGGACAGCGGCAGGCCTTTTTTCAGCAGTCGCCGCATGACGACGACGATGCCGCACTCGCACATGGGGAAGATCAGGCCGAGCATACCGCCGACGGCCGCCGACAGCAGCGGGGACTTCGGCATGAACTTCGTGATCCACTGTTGCGGCAACAGCTCTTCCAAGATGCCGGCCACGATGGCACCGAGGACGATGAACGGCATCGCCTCCCAGAGGATCGAGCTGAAGGTTAACAAGAAGTCGCGGATCTGATCGACCACAGCTCACACGCCGGGAATGGGGCAGGGGTTCGTCAACCGGAACTACGCGGGAGATCGTCCGGAGGTTCGGTCATTGTCCGAACCGGCCGCGGTCGGAACAAGGCACGATTACTTTAACATTCGCAGTCTACGCCGTGGATCGTGCGGCCGCGGAGGCGGGCGAGGAAGGCCGTGGCGAAGAAGCAGAACACCGTGAGCACGACAATCGTGCCGCCCGTGCGGAACTCGAAGACGCGGCCGGGGCCGAGGTTCAGCACCCAGTTGCGACTCAGGAAGTACCCGGTCCAGCCGCACCCGAGCGAAATGACCAGGCTGAGCAGGAACAGTTGTCGCACGTTGCGGGCGGAGTTCGCCGCCGCCGCCGCCGGCACTACGAGGAGGGCGTTGATGAGCAGCACGCCGACGGCCTTGATCGAGAGGTTCACCACCAGCGATAGCAGCACGACGAACAAATAGTGATTCAGCCGCACGCTCACCCGGCGGGACCGGGCCAGACTCGGGCTGAAACTGGCGAACACCACCGAGTTGAATCGCGTGATGATGAACCCGAGCACAAGGACCGCGAGGCCCAGCAGCATGAGTTGATCTTCCGCCTGGGCGAAGATCGGGCTGCCGAACAGGAACGCTTCGGGGTCGAAACGCTGGCCGCGTTTGTTCACTTCGGGGATGAGCATCGCCCCGAAGCCGACGGCCAGAGCGAAGAAGACGCCGATGATAGAATCGGCCGCGAGACTTGATCGCTCGCGGAAGAAAGCGATGCCGATGCCGACGGTCGCGCCGAACCCGATCATCACGACCGGCACCAGCCACCGGTAAGGCGAGTCGTCCACGTGCTTGTTGAGCGGGTCCACGATGAGGACCGAGAGTAACCCCAGGGCCACGCCGGCGAACGCGCAGTGGGCCATCGCGTCGCTGAAGAACGACATGCGGTTGCCGATGACCAGCGACCCGACGGTGCCGCACACAATTCCGACGGTTGTGATCGCGAGCAGGGCGTTCACGTCGTGCAGTTCCACGCCGAGCGACTGCGACAGATGGGCGAGGAAGTCTTCAAACTGTTGCAGCATGGGGAAGCGACCGCGTGTGAGTTTCATTCATCCTATTGGCGAGCCGAGCACCGTAAGGTGCCGGGGGTCTGGCGTTGCGATTCACCCGGCACCTTACGGTGCTCGGCTCGCCCATGCCGATCTATCCTTCGACCGCCTCCAGCCACGCCCTCGCGACGGCGTCGCTTGGCATCCGCCAGTCGCCGCGTGGCGACAGGCTCACCGACCCGACCTTCGGCCCATCGGGTAGGCACGACCGCTTGAACTGATTTGCGAAGAACCGCTTCAGGAACATCGTCAGCCACTTCCGCAGGTCGGTCGGCGAGTAGTAGCGATCGAACTTCGCCAGCCCCGCGAGGTGCAAGATTTTCTCCGGCGGACTGCTCCACCGCAGGAAGTGGTACAGGAAGAAGTCGTGCAGCTCATATGGCCCGATGGTCCCTTCCGTGCTCTGCCCGACGCCGCCTTCGGCCGCCGGCAGGAGTT
>JBBQCQ010000639.1:0-2930 GCA_038318835.1 Gemmatales bacterium
TGTTCGTGGGCGTACTGAAGGGCGGCGGCGGCGGCCGCGCCGATGTCCGCGATCCGCCGCCACACGTTCGGCCGCACCAGCGCCATCGAGCCGGTCAGGTCGTCCGACCGGGTGCGCCAACCGCTGATGACATCGTTCAGCCCGCACCCCGGAATGAACTGCATGACGAAGTACGGCGTGCCGTTCTCCTCGCCGACGCCGAACACGGGCACGATGTTCGTATGGTGAAGCCTCGCGGCCACCTGAGCTTCGCGTAAAAATCGTTCGCGGCGAACAGCCTCGTTCCTCCCGCTGCCCGCCGGCAACACCTTCAGCGCAACGCGCCGGCCGAGCGACTCCTGCACGGCCTCGTAGACGATGCCCATGCCGCCGCGGCCCAGTTCGCGGACAATGCGATAGTCGCCGAGTTTCTCCGGGGCTTCGGCCGGCACCGGCATCACGGTCGGCAACGATGGCGTGCGGTGCCGCTTCAGCATCTCCATTTGCGCGACGGCCGGCAGCAGTTCCTTCAGGTCGGCGGCCAGATCTGGGTACAGGTCCGCGAACGCGCCGACGGACGGCGTCTCGCCACGGCGGCACCGCTCGGCGAACTCCTCCGCGACAAGATCGATTGGGTCGCGGTCGGTCGTGCTGTTCATGGAAGTCGTCCCCGGTATCTCCTCAATGTAACGGGGCCAACCGAGGAACGCCAACGACGACGGGATGAGCGGGCGGTGAGAGATTGCGTTGTCGATCGTGACTATCGGGACGATTACTTCTCGGCGAACGCCCACAAGTGGTTGGCCGACCGCACGTAGAGCGTGTTGCCCACGATGGCCGGCGTGGCCGACACCTTTTCGCCCAGGGGCGGGTTCTTGGCCACCACGTCGGGTAACTCTTCCCCGGCCTTGAAGACCGTGAACGTGCCGTTGTCGAGGGTCACGGTGTAGATGTTCCCGTTGGCCGCCACCGGCGAGGCATAGTAGCGGCCGGTCGCGGCGGACCGCTCCTGCACGTACAGGTCCTTGCCGGTCTTCGCGTCGTAGGCCGTCACCAGGCCGCCGTCCTTGACCATGAAGTACTGCCCCTTGTACAGGATAGCGCTCGGCACGTAGGGCAGGCCCTTCGTCTTTCGCCAGAGGACGTGCGTCTTCGTCACGTCGCCCGTGCCGCCCGCCTTCACGGCGAACGCGGCATTCTTGGACGCGCTCATGAACTTGATCTGCGCGTCCCACTCGTCGCGGGTCAGTTTGCCGTCCTTGTTCGTGTCGTTGTTCTCGAAGAAGCCCTTCAGGAAGGTGTTCTCGGACTCGTCTTTGCTGATCGCCCCATCCTTGTCGGCGTCGCCTTGTTTCAGCAGGTCATCGTAGCTCGGCATCTTGAAGTCCTTATCCTCGGCGTCGCCGGGCGACCAGCCGGCGAAGTACAGCACGCCGTCGCCGACCACGGGCGTCGTACACGCGGCCGACGGCATCCCGGCAATGCTCCACTTCTCGTCGCCGGTCTTCAGGTCGTAGGCGATCATCCGGCCGTAGCCGGGCGTGACGATCTGCTTGCCGCCGGCCACATCCCATACGGCCGTCGTGCCGTAGCTCGCGGGCGACTACCGTTTCTTCTCCCACACCCGTGAACCGGTCGCGGCGTCGATGGCGAGAATCTTCGGGTCTTTCGTGTCGTCCCGTTGCAGCACCACAAGGCCATCGACCAGAATGGGCGACACGCCCGTGCCGAAGTCGGCGGCGGTCACGGCCATCGGCAGATCGTACTTCCAGAGGAATTTGCCACCGACATCGTGGGCGAAGACGCCGCAGGAGCCGAAGTACGAAATCACAACCTTGCCGTCGGTCGCCACGCTCGAGGCGGCCGGGCTGCCCTCGGACTTGTGGTAGCCCTCAATCTTCGCGGCCGGCGACTCGGCCTTCCACAGTTCCTTCCCATCGGTGGTGGACAGCGCGACCGTGTACAGCTTGCCGCCGTCGAATGTGGTGAGGAACAGTTTGCCGCCGAAGATCACCGGCGACGACCTACCCGAGCGACGGGAACTTTCCACTTCACGTTCTTCGCGGGGCCGAACTGAATCGGCGGCTTCTCCGCGTCGGCGACGCCCGACCCGTTCGGCCCGCGAAACTGCGGCCACGCCGGCTCCGCGGCCGCAAGGGGGACCACCGAACACACCGACAGAAAAGCCGCACGGACAGACTTGAGCATGAGAAACCTCGTTCGAGATCGGGAACCCGCTGACCAGCACCAGACGTGACTCGCGGGATCATTTCCCGCACCAGACGTTCGTTGGGGTTTTTACCCGCCGACTCGGCTCGGCCTTACACGTGCGCGAAAACTTCACAGGCCGTCGCCGGTTACGGTCGGCCCGATTCCATACACCAAAGCTAGTTGCCCACGGCCCGAGGAGTGTACGAATGCGCCGCACGAAGATTGTCGCCACGATCGGGCCGGCGACCGACGACCCGGCCGTGCTTGAGGCCATCCTGCGGGCCGGCGTGGACGTGGCCCGCATTAACTTCTCGCACGGCACGGCCGACGAACACCTCTCGCGGGTTGCCCGTTTCCGCGATGCGTCGCGGCGCGTTGGCAAGGTCACGGCCGTTCTCGCCGACCTGCCGGGGCCGAAGCTACGGTGCAAGATTCCGGCCGAACGCCCGCTCGCGGTCGGCGACGAACTCACGTTCTCGCTCGACGACACGGCCGCCCACCCGGACGACATCGTCATCACCGAGCCGGAGTGCCTGCGGGACGTGCGGCCGGGCCAGCGGGTGCTGCTCGACGATGGGCGGTTGCAACTCGAGGCCGAGAAGTCCGCGGACGGGCGACTGTTCGCCCGAGTGCTCGTCGGCGGGTTGCTTAAGCCGAACAAGGGGATCAACCTGCCCGACACGCCGCTGAGCATCTCGGCCGTGACCGACCGCGACCGGGTGGCCATCGAGGTCGCGGTG
>JBBQCQ010000640.1:0-2928 GCA_038318835.1 Gemmatales bacterium
ACAGGTTGCCGGTTTCGCCCCGAAGGGGCCGACGCGTCGGCCCCTTCGGGGCGAAACCGGCAACCTGTCGTCACCTGGGGCTTACGCCCCAGGCTTTATGCGCGGGCCGCTTCGCGGCCGAAGACCGCGGACCCGTCGGCGGATCGCTTTTCCACCGCGGGATCGGCGGACGGTTCCGCGTCGCTTCCCCCACACTCGCCCCGTATAACGCCTTCTCGGATTCACCGAGAGGGAGGACCATATGCGATTCCGCTTTCTGACGGCCGTGGCCGTCGCCACGGGGTTTGTCATGACCGCCGCCGCCGATGAGGGCATGTGGCCGTTCAACAACGTGCCCAAAAAGCTCCTCCAGGAGAAGTACCAGTTCGATGCCACCGATGCCTGGCTGGAGCATCTCCAGAAGGCCAGCGTGCGGTTCAATAGCGGCGGGTCGGGCAGCTTCGTGTCGGCCAACGGCCTGGTCATGACCAACCACCACGTCGGGGCCGACGACCTGCAAAAGCTGTCCACCAAGGAGAAGGACTATCTCAAGGACGGCTTCCAGGCGAAGACGCCGGCCGAAGAGATCAAGTGCAAGGCCCTCGAACTGAACTGCTTGCAAGCCATCAAGGACGTGACCGCGGACGTGAACGCGGCCGTCAAGGAGGGGTTGCCGGCCGGCGAAGCGTTCCGGGCACGTCAGGCGAAGATCGCCGAGATCGAGAAAGCCGCCTCCGACGACGCGAAGGGCGTGCGGGCCGATGTGGTCACGCTGTACGCCGGCGGGGCGTACCAACTGTACACCTACAAGAAGTACACCGATATCCGCTTGGTGTTCGCCCCCGAGAAGGGCATCGCGTTCTTCGGCGGCGACCCGGACAATTTCGAGTACCCGCGGTTCGACCTGGATATGTGCTTCTTCCGCGTCTACGAGAACGACCAGCCGCTGAAGTGCGAACACTTCCTGAAGTGGAGCGAGGCCGGCAGCAAGGACGGCGAACTGACCTTCGTGAGTGGCCACCCGGGCCGCACGAACCGGCAGAACACGATGGCCGAACTCGAATACCTCCGCGACACCGGCTACCCGTACCTGATGACGCGGCTCAACCGCCTGGAGGTGCTGCTGGGGTCGTGGGTCGCCCGCAGCGAGGAGAACCGGCAGAAGGGAGAGGACGATCTGTTCGGCATTCAGAACAGCCGTAAGGCTCGCATCGGCGGGCTGGGCGGGCTGCTCGATCCGAAGATCATGGCGAAGAAAGCCGCCGAGGAGAAGCGTCTGCGGGACTTCATCGTGGCCAACCCGGACAAGGTGCCGGCCGAGGCCACGAAGGCCTTCGACGTGATCGCCGCCGGGCAGAAGAAGCGGGTCGATTACATCAAGGAGATGACGCTGCTCGAAGGCGGGGCGGCGTTCAACAGCCAACTGTTCGGCCTCGCTCGCACGCTGTTGCGGTACTCCGACGAGAAGGGCAAGTCGGCCGGCGAACGGCTGCCGGAATTCGGCGATGCCCGCTTGCCCTCGCTCAAGCAGCAACTGTTCTCGGACGAGCCGATCTACGACGACTTCGAGATGCTCAAGCTGGCCGACGGCCTCACGCTGCTGGCGACGACCTTCGGCGGCGACAACGAACTCGTGAAGCAGGTGCTGGCCGGCAAGTCGCCGCGGGAACGAGCGTATGACCTGGTCAGCGGCACGAAGCTCAAGGACGTGGCTGTGCGGAAGGCAATGTTCGAGAACGGGGCCGACGCGGCCGACCCGCTGATCGCCCTCGCGAAGCTCGTGGATGGCCCGGCCCGTGCGGTTCGCAAGAAGGTCGAGACGGAGATCGACGAGCCGCGACGGCAAGCCTACACCGCGTTGGCGAAGGCAAGGTTCGCGATGGACGGCACCGGCACCTACCCGGATGCAACCTTCACGCTGCGGCTGGCCTTCGGTACGGTGAAGGGCTACACCGACGCCGGCAAGACGGTGCCGCCCTTCACGACGATGGCCGGCCTGTACGAGCGGAGCAAGGAGCAAGACAACAAGTACCCGTTCGAGTTGCCGAAGCGGTGGGTGGAAAAGAAGAGTGCGTTGGACCTGACGACGCCGTTCAACTTCGTGAGCACGGCCGACATCATCGGCGGCAACAGCGGCTCTCCTGTCGTGAACGCGAAGGGCGAAGTGGTGGGTCTGATCTTCGACGGCAACATTCAGTCGCTGGTGTTGGACTTCGTGTTCGACCAGGAGATTGCCCGGGCGGTAAGCGTGGACAGCCGCGCGATGATCGAGGCGATGCGGAAGGTGTACGACGCCGCCTGGCTGGCCGACGAACTGCAAGGGAAGAAGAAGTGACCTCCCCGTTACGGGAGGACCGAGCCGTGACCCCGTTCCCGCAGGGTCACGGCTCGCCTTTCGATTACACACCTCTCAACGGCTCACCTCATGTCTTCCGATTCGCCGCACAAACTGCCGCACACCCGCATCCTGCTCGGGCTGGTCCTCGGGGCGGTGGTCGGGTCCGTCGTCAACTGGGCGGCGGCCGACGGTCGGTTGGACCCGGCGGCCGTCACGTGGGTGGTGCGGAACGTCACCCGGCCGGTCGGCGAGGTGTTCCTGCGGCTGCTCATCATGACTGTAGTGCCGCTGGTGTTCGCCTCCCTCGCGGTCGGGGTGGCCAAACTGGGCGACCTGCGTCAGCTCGGCCGTATGGGGGCGCGGACGTTCGGGTACTTCCTGCTTACCATGACCTCGGCGGTGTGCATCGGGCTGGTGCTGGTGAACGTCGTCGAGCCGGGCAAGGGGCTGTCGGACGAGACGGTGTCGGCCCTCCGCGGTCAGTTCGAGAAGCAGGCGGAGGGGAAGGCGAAGCCGGCCGAGTTCGGGGTGCAGACGTTCGTTAACATCATCCCGAAGAACCCGCTCGGGGCGGCGGCGAGCGACCCGCCGAACATGCTCGGGGTGATCCT
>JBBQCQ010000641.1:0-2925 GCA_038318835.1 Gemmatales bacterium
GTCGTCCCCGGTCGTGGCCAACGGCCACCTGTATGCCGTTCGCCGGCGGTCGGGCGTCTACGTCTTGAAGGCCGGGGACACGTTCAAGCAAGTCCAGCAGAACGCGCCGCTCGACGATAGCGAATTCAACGCCACGCCGGCCGTCGCGGACGGGCAACTCTTCCTCCGGTCGAAGAAATTCCTGTACTGCATCGCCGTACCCAAATAGGGCATCCCGAACATGCGTGTGAACCAATTCGCCACGAGTTGTTTTCTTCTCCTGGCCACGGTCGCGGTAGCCTCCTCGCAACCTCAGCCGAGGGGGAAAGGCCCGCGGGCGGTCCGCGAGCGGCCGGCGGCGCTGACCGTCGATCTGAAGGAACCCCCGGCCGGGCTGGTGAAGAACCCGCGATTCTACACAAAGAGCGCCGACCCGACCGTGCCGCTGCACTACGCGATCGAAGGGGACGCGAAGTGGGTGTGGTGCGGGACGCCCGACGAGGACGCCGATTCCGGCATCGCCCTCTACTCCGGAACGGACATCAACAAGGACGGGAAACGATCCGGGGGCGTCACCCAGCGGGTCACCGGCTTCGCGGGCGGCGTCGGCAAGTGGTTCCGGTTCTCGTTTCGCGGGCTGGCGGAGTCGGGCTTCGTCGTCGAGCAGGATGATCTGTTCATGCGGGTCGCGTACTTCGGCAAGCAGGGGGCCAACCCGCTCGACGGCGTCACACAGAAAATCTACCCGATCGTCGAACGGGACCGCAAGGAACTCGCCACGAACGGGAAGCGCTTCAAGAACGGTGGGGCGGTCTGGAAAACGTACGCCCTGGAGTTCCGCCTGCCGTTCGCGGAGATCGACACGCTCGACCTCGGCGTCGGCTTCAAGCACGGCGCGGCGAAGGCCGAGCAGGAGGCCGAGTTCTTCGTCAGCGACTTCTCGCTGGTTCCGATCCCCGCCCCCGAGGACGCCCTGAAGGTGGTGAAGGCCGCGACTGGACCCGTGTCGAGTCAGAAGTCGCTCGTCCATCTCGGCGGGCGGTGGTACTACAATCCCGAACCGGGTCTGACCGGTCGCCCCGCCACGCTCGTCGTCACGGCGAAGAACGCGGATCGGCTGTACTACGTCGATGGCCGCCTCTCGAACCCGTTCGCCGAGAACATGACCGCCTGGCTCCGCGAAGGGCACCTCGACCTGAAGGGCGACCGGGTCGAGAAGGACCGCTTCCTGCCGGACAACGTCGTGCTCGAATTCAAGGACGGCAAAGAACTGGTCGTCCACGCCCGGAACATCCCGAACCACCCCACCGCGATCTTCCCCGGCCGGCGGGCCGGCCCCAACCCGATCCAGGAGTGCGACCGCACGTACTACCTGCCGATCGACCCGGTGCGGAACCCGAAGGCCGTGGCGATGGACAAGACGAACGCGAACCGCGCTCTGCCGATGGGGGCGATCGGGTTCGCGATCAACGGGGTGGCGTTCTTCAACCCGTTCGACATGGAGGGGAGCGAGGCCGTGGACATCCTCGACCGCTGCTGCGGCCACCCGGCCCCGAACAACCAGTACCACTACCACAAGTACCCGGTGTGCGTGAAGTCGCCGTTCGTCGACGCCGGCGACGGCCCTTCCCCGCTGATCGGGTTTGCGCTGGACGGCTTCCCGCTCTACGGCCCGTACGTGGCCAAGGGGGTGATGGCGAAGGACGACCCGGAGAAGCCACTCGACGCGTTCAACATGCGGCACGACGACGACCGCGGCTGGCACTACCACGTCACACCGGGGAAGTACCCGTACATCATCGGCGGGTTCGCCGGCACGCCCGACGCCCGGAACGG
This sequence comes from Gemmatales bacterium, assembly GCA_038318835.1. GTDB lineage: Bacteria > Planctomycetota > Planctomycetia > Gemmatales > Gemmataceae > Limnoglobus. Next base: position 1,816 of record JBBQCQ010000641.1, read on the forward strand.
CCGACGGGGCCCGCCGCGGTAAGTTTGCGGTTCGCTCGTTTGCAACAGAACAACTCATGAGGGCCGGACCGTGAATCCGTCGATCTGGATCGCCATTGCAATCGCCGGGATTCTCTGCGCCTGTAACCCCGTGGTGGCCCACCCTGGCCACGACCACCCGCCCGACGGGCGGGTGTGGAAGGACGCGGACGGCCTGTTCGAGATCGAAGCGTCGTTCGTCCTCGCCCACGACGGCCGGGTGCAACTGCTGAAGCCCGACGGCGAATCGGTCTGGGTGCCGCTCGACAAGTTGAGCGCGGCCGACCGGGCGTGGGTTCGGGATCGCGTGGCGGCGATTCGCACGCTCAACGGGGCGGCGGAATCGCAGCCCGATCCGTCGTCGCCGGCCAGCGCCGACTCGACCGGGCCGATTCTGGCCGCCGTCGGCGTTGCGGTCTTTGCGGTGGCCTTCTGGGCGTGCGTGAAGGGCAAACGAGCCGGCGCGGTCGCAGTCGCAGTCCTCGGCGCCGGGGCCGCGAGCGCCCTCGCCGTCGCCCAGGACGGCAAGCCGAAGCCGGCGATCCAGGCGCACTTCGAGCCGTTCAAGGACAAGCTCAAGTTCCGCGCCGACGACACGTACTTCTACGTCGAATCGAACGGGATGCCCGACCACCGGATGATGGTCGGCATCACGGCGTGGCAACAGCAGGTGCCGATCCCGCAGGCGTACACCGGGCGAAACGCGTGGCCGATTCCGCTGTTCCCCAAAGTTGCCGACAAGCCGGTGTCGGCGAAGAAGGCCCTGTTCCGCGGGGCCATCGCGCTGGCCGTGAACGGCGTGGCGATCTTCAACCCGATCAAGAACGACGGCCGCACCGACACGTTCCTGGCCGGCGAACTCGACGAGTACGGCGGCCACTGCGGACGGGCCGACGACTACCACTACCACACCGCCCCGGTGCACCTGGAAAAGACCGTCGGCAAGGGCAACCCCATCGGCTACGCCCTTGACGGCTACCCGCTGTACGGGTACGCCGACGCGGCCGGCAAGGAGCCGAACGACCTCGACGAGTTCAGCGGGCGGACGGAGAAGGACGGCTACCGCTACTCCTCCACGCGGAAATACCCGTA
>JBBQCQ010000642.1:0-2921 GCA_038318835.1 Gemmatales bacterium
CAGACCCCCGACCACCGACCCCCGACCCCGTTAGCGGAACACCACCCCGGCTTCGAGGAACAGCACTCGCCGCATACTCAGGAGGCTGGCGGCCAGCGCGATCACGAACACGGCCCCGGCCGTGATGACCAGGATTTGCCAGCCGAAGTAGAAGGCCGGCGGCGCGGAGGTCACTGCTCGCGCGAACACGAAGCCGAAAAGGGCTGCCCCGCCGATGCCGAGGCCGTAGCCGATCACCGCGACAATCAGAGCTTGCAGGAGAATCATGCCGACGAGGCGGAAGTTACTCACGCCCATCGCCTTCAACGCGCCCCACTGCTTGAGGTTCTCCAGCGTGAACAGGTAGAACGTCTGCCCGGCGATGGCGCACCCGACCACGAAGCCGAGCATGACCGTGATGCCGAAGTTGATCGGGATGCCGGTGCGCTGGGCGTAGTATTGGATCGTCGTCCAGAAGAACTGGTCGTTCGTCTCCGCCCGCAGGCCGGTCTGCTCGGTGATCGCCTTGCAGACCTGCTCCGGCGGCAGGCCATCGTTCCCCTTCGCCAAAATGAACGTCAGCGTCTTCCGCTCCTGCGGCAGAAACTGTACCGCCTGCGAGTAGGTGCAGTACAAGATCGGGAACGTCTGGAACGTCGGGTTGCACTTACACAGGCCGACGATCACCGCCCGTTTGTCGTTCATCTCCAGCGTTTTGCCCGGCTGAAACGGCTCATTCCCGAACAGGTACCGCCAGCCGAAGTCGTCGATGAACACAGCGTTCGGCTGCCGCAGGTCGCCGAGTTCGCCGGACAGAATGCGGTCCTTCCCCGGTGCGCCGACGAGTGTTGCGTCGTCGAGGCCGATGAGGATCATCTGTTGGAAGTTGCCGTTGTCGAGCCGTGCCCGGCCGATGCCCTTGTACAGCCGCACGGCCCACGACACGCCCTCGACGCCGCGCACCCGCAAGAGTTCGTTCTCGCTCATCGGCTTCACGTCGTCCACGAACTGCACGTTCTCGTCCATCACCCAGATGTCGGCCCCTTCGATGTCGCGAATCTGGCTCGTCGTGTTCCGCATCAGGCCGCAGAAGATGCTCAACTGCTGACCCATCAAGAGCGCCGCGAAGGCGACGCCGAAGATGATGCCGAGGTACTTCGCGCGGTCGCCGGTGAGCATCCGCAGGGCCACCCAGTTCATGACGATTTTCCCCCAAGTGGCGAACCCTGGCCGAGTGCGGCGAGGGTGAACTGCGTGATGTGGTCCGCGATCTGGTCGGTCGAGAGGGCGTCGAGGTGGTCCTTGCTGAAGATCAACTCCGAGATCGGGCGGTTCTGACGGTAGTACAGAATCTGCCCGATGATGCTGAAGCCGATCATCAGGACCTGCGATTCGGCCGCGACCGGCAGCAACTCCTGAACGATCGCCCGCAGTTGAAAGGCCATCGGCTGGATATACTCCCGCACCACTTCGCGGGCCGCAACCGTGGGATACGACATCTCCCGCATCATCAGCCGCAGCGAACTGCCGCGGGTCGGCGAAGTCATGCGGACGGTCATCTCGCGGATGAACGCCTTCAACTTCTCGACCGGCGGCACATCCGGCGACGGTTCTGGCATCGGCGAATGCCTGGTACTGCACTCGTGAGCGTACTTGACCGTCTCGATGTAGAGCCGCTCTTTATCGCCGAAATAGTAGTTCACCGCCGCGATGTTGACGTTCGCCCGGTCCTTGATCTCGCGAATAGTCGCGGCGGTAAACCCTTTCTCCGCAAAGATTTCCTCCGCGGCATCCAGCAAACGCTGCTTGGCATCCGGCGGCAAGTGCGATTCTAAATCCATGTTTCAAACTCTTGTTTCAATCGTCTGTTTATCAGCCTACCCGACGCCCGGAAAATTGCAAGTGATTTCTTTCGCGTTGCCATCGCTCCAGCCGGAAGCTAACTCATCCCCATGACGGATGGCCCCCGATACTCGTTCCCGATCGCCCGGCGTCTGATGGGCTTTGCCGGGCGGGCACGTCAGAACTGGCTCTCCCGCCATCGGAATTCTTTCAACTTCGCCATCCACATGATTGGCATCCCCCTCGCCCTGTTGGTCGCGCCGGTGATGCTGTTCCTGTTGCCGTGGTGGTGGGCACTCGCGGCGTTCGTGGGCGGCTATGTCTTACAGGCAATCGGCCATCGGGTTGAAGGCAACGACGTGGGCGAGTTCATCCCCCTCAAGCGGATGCTGGGTCTGCGGACGGTGGCCATCGGCCCGCGATATGCCTTGCCCGAACCGCCGACGGCCCGCTGATCGGTCAAGTTGCCACCTTGCCAGCCTCGCCAACTTCAGCCAATCTCCCCGTGTTCTCGAAAAAGTGCTCCCGACCGGCCGGGCGGGCAGCAAATGTGGTAGAGTTTTCCCCGCTTCTCGCCGATAGCTGTGGAGGATGCCCGCCGAAGTTCGGGCACGTCAGCGATGGGGGGGATGCGCGTGACGAAGAGTATGCATCGGGTTGGACGCTGGAAGGCCCGGATTGTCGCGGGGTTGTTGTGCGTGATTCCACTGAGCGGGTGCAAGCACCAACTCTTCTTGGAACCGAGCGACCATAAATCGGCTCTGTCGGGGGGGCTGGAATATCTCGAGAAGCAACCGCACTCGCCGATTCCGCCATCGCTCGTGGACAAGTCGGGCGCGCCGGCCACGGCCCTGGACCCGACCCGACCGGCCCGCAACGTGACACTGAAAGAGTGCATCGCGATCGGCATCGAGCGGGGGAACCTCGGGACGCAGGGCGGCTCGACGAACGCCGGTCAGACTGCGGACACGGCGTTCCAGTTTCAGGGGCGAACCGTCTCCGGCACCGACACCATCCGCGCCCTCGTCCTCGACCCGGCCATCGTCGGGGCGGACATCGAGCGCTCGCTGTCGAAGTTCGACGCCCGCTGGATCACCAGC
>JBBQCQ010000643.1:0-2910 GCA_038318835.1 Gemmatales bacterium
GACGGGCTGCGGCTGGACTGCGGGCCGCGTTTCGACCATCGGTCGGGCGGGTGCCGGGGCCGGGGCCGGTTGCTCGGCCACAGGGGCAGGTGCGACCGGTGCGGGTGCGACCGGAGCCGGTGGTGTGGGTGCGACGGCCCGAGCCGGTGGGGCGGCTGGCGTTTCGGGGATCGGGGGGAAAGCCGTCGATTCCGGGGCGGCGTCAGACGTCGGGGCCGCGACATCGCCGGTTTTGCGAACGGCTCGCTTCCGAACGACGGGTCGTTGCGACCCTTCGACGCTCTTGGCGTCGGGCATAACAGCATCCTCTGAAATGGAAGGCAACGGAGTAGGCACCACCCGGGGCGGCCTCGCCGTGGGCGTCAAAAGTTTGGGATTCATGATTCACAAGAGCAGGATTTCGCTCCCGGTAGCTGTCCAGGTATCGGGGGCGACTCCGACGGGCTTGGCGATCCTTCGCCCGTATTCGCAAGACGAAACGTTGGGATATACTCGGACCCGGTTGGTTCTAACACGCAATCTCACAGATTCACAACCCGAAAATCGGTTCGGGTAACTTCGCCACAGGCCGGCCAGACATTGGCCGAGGCGGAAAGGGTTACGCTGGGGAACTTACACGCGGGAAACTTACTCGTGAGAAGTTAAAATTACAGTTGCTAAAATACTTCACCAGAAAAGTTCACGGGAGCCGGAGCAACTTCGGTTGGTCCGTATCGGCAAGTGCCGGGTAACGTGCGACTGCGATAGTAGTCTACGGTGCATTCCGTCGCGTGACAATAGTAATATAGCGAACGATTTCCGAGAATCCAGTCCGAATGCGAATTGTCATCGCTTCGGGGTTCTGTTTGACTCCGGCCTGCGATTTTCGTAACTTCCCCGCAGACTGTATCGTGTGCGAGGAACGTGATGCCGACGCTGTTGGTCACCGGCGGGTGTGGGTTCATTGGCAGCAACTTCGTCCGCCATCTGTTGGCCACGGACCCGAGCTGTACGGTCGTCAACTTCGACGCCCTCACCTACGCGGGCAACCTCGCCAACCTCAAGGATGTGGCGAATCACCCGAACTATCAGTTCCTCAAAGGCGACATCACGAACCGCGACGAGGTTCGCGCCGCCCTGGGCCGTGGCGTGACGGATGTGATCCACTTCGCGGCCGAGAGCCACGTCGATCGCAGCATTCAGGACAGCGGGCCGTTCATCAAAACCAACGTCCTCGGCACGCAAATCCTGCTCGATGCCGCCCGCGAATTCCAGGTGCAGAAGTACGTGCAGGTGAGTACCGACGAAGTCTACGGCAGCCTCGGCCCGACCGGCCTGTTCACCGAGCAAACGCCGCTCGACCCGAGCAGCCCCTACTCGGCCAGCAAGGCCGCGAGCGACATGCTCGTGAAGGCGTACCAGCACACCTTCGGCATGAACGCCGTCATCACGCGATGCTCCAACAACTACGGCCCGTATCAGTTCCCGGAGAAGCTCATCCCGCTATTCGTGACGAACCTGATGAACGATCAGCCGGTGCCCGTCTATGGTGATGGCATGCAGATCCGCGACTGGATTCACGTCCTCGATCATTGCCGCGGCGTCGAAGCCGCGTGGCGCAACGGCAAGGCCGGCGAGGTCTATAACTTTGGCGGCCGCTGCGAGAAGCCGAACATCGAGATCACGAAAACGCTGCTGCGTCTGCTCGGCAAAACCGACGCGCTGATCCGCTACGTGGCCGATCGCCTCGGCCACGACCGCCGCTACGCCATCGACTGCACGAAGGCCGAGCGCGAACTCGGCTGGCAGCCGCAGGTAAGCTTCGACCAGGGGCTGCAAGAGACGATCGACTGGTACAAAGCCAACGGCGACTGGATCGCGGGGATCAAGAGCGGCGCGTACAAAGACTACTACACGCGGCAGTACGGGCAACTCACATAACGCGGGATCTGGGGTCGAGGGGCTGGGGTCTGGCCGAAGATAGCAGAACCACGTTTTCTCTCTGCCAGACCCCAGACCCCAGGCCCCAGACCCCGCCGGAGGCAGACATGAGCATTCGCGGCGTCATCCTGGCCGGCGGCAAGGGCACTCGCATGGGCGAGTTGACCAAGGTCACGAACAAACACCTCCTGCCCGTCGGCGCGTGGCCGATGGTCTACCACCCGCTCAAGAAGCTTACCGGCGCAGGGATGCAAGACATCTTGCTCGTGTCCGGCACCGAGCATATGGGCGACTTTGTCGAACTGCTCGGCAGCGGCAAGGATCACGCTTGCCGGCTGACGTACCGCGTGCAGGACGAGGCCGGCGGCATCGCGCAGGCCCTCGGCCTCGCGGAGCACTTCTGCATGGGCAGTCGCTCGTGCGTGCTGCTCGGCGACAACATCTTCCGCGATCCGCTGATCTCGTTCATCGAGAAGGCGAACAGCCGGCCCGACTGGGCGTGGATCGGCCTGAAGCAAGTGCCCGACCCCGGCCGTTACGGCGTCGCGGAACTCAACGGCGAGCAGGTCGTGAGCATCGAGGAGAAGCCGGCGAACCCGAAGAGCGACTACGCTGTGGTCGGCATCTACGTCTATCCGCCGGACGTGTTCGGCCTGATCCGCACGCTGAAGCCGTCGAGCCGCGGCGAGCTGGAAATCACCGACGTGAACAATCACTACCTGAAGCAGGGCCGCATGGGGTACAGCATCCTCGACGGTTACTGGACCGATGCCGGCACGCTGGACTCGCTCGACTTCTCGAACGAAGTCGTGCGGAAAGACCCGCCGCGGTTTTGATGAGTGCCGACCCACCCGTCGAAGCGACGGGTGGGCTTTGACAACTACCCCTTCAGCACGTATCCGCTCCCGACCGCCCACAGGACGACGATCAGCCCCAGGAACGCGACGGCGGCCGGGACCCACGACTGCGGTAACGCGACCTGAGCTTCTG
>JBBQCQ010000644.1:0-2899 GCA_038318835.1 Gemmatales bacterium
GCGCCGAAGGAACTCGACTGGGAACTTTGGCTCGGCCCAGCTCCGAAGGTGCCGTACCGGCTCAGTAAGGACGGCAAGAAAACGAACTGCCACTACGAATTCCTCTGGTGGTACGAGTACAGCGGCGGCAAGATGACCGACTGGGGCGCGCACCACATCGACATCGCCCAGTGGGCACTCGGGATGGACGGCAGCGGCCCGACAGCCGTCGAGTGCGTCAGCGCGACCGAACCCTACAGCAAGGGCGACGGGTACAACTGCCACGAGCGATTCAAGGTGAAGTACACCTACGCGAACGGGGCCGAAGTTTTCGCGATGTCCGATGGCGGCACCCCGGCCGACCTGTTCACCGCCGACGGCAAGCCGAAAAAGGTCGGCGCGGACGAGAACGGCGTCCTCATCATCGGCGAGACCGGCAGCGTGTTCGTCAGCCGCGGCTCACTCGCGGCCAGCGACGCGAAGATTCTCTCGGAACCTTTGAAGGAAGACCCCAAGCTCTACCCGACGCGGCCGACCGATCACATGGGCAATTTCCTCGACTGTGTGGCCAGTCGCGAGAAGCCGATCTGCGACGTGACCGTCGGCGGCGGTTCGGTGATCGTCTGCCAGATCGGCACGATCGCCCTTCGCCTCGGCGTCGGCAAGAAGCTGACCTGGGACCCGAAGACCCACAAGTTCGGACAAGACGAGGCGAACAAACTACTCGCCCGCGAAATGCGCGGGCCGTGGAAACTGCCGACGGCATCGGCGTAGGTAATCATATTGTCACGATTCGACGAAGCCCGCGGGACTCCCGCGGGCTTCGTCTCGTTTGAACCTTTTCGCGGGTACAATCTCCTGATTGGGTCCTAGTTCGTGAGGTTTTGCCGTGAGCGCGCTGGAATTTCGCTTCGATATCTTGGTGGTCGGGGCCGGGCACGCCGGCACGGAGGCGGCGATGGCCGCCGCCCGACTCGGCATGAAGACGTGCCTGTTGACCATGAACGCCGACGCCGTCGGCCAGATGAGTTGCAACCCTGCCATCGGTGGCGTCGCGAAGGGGCAGATCGTGCGCGAGATCGACGCCCTCGGCGGGGTGATGGGCCGGTGTACCGATGCGTCGGGCATCATGTTCAAGATGCTGAACGCCTCGAAGGGGCCGGCCATGCATTCGCCGCGGGCGCAGTGCGACAAGAAGCTCTACCAGTTCACCCTGAAGAAGTGGGTCGAAGATCAGGAGAACCTGACGCTCCGGCAGGAGCTGGTCGAAGGGCTGCTGCTCGAACCGCACGCAGACAGTGGCACGCCTGCCACCCTTCGCGTGGCGGGCATCCTGGCACGCGGCGACACTCGCTACCTCGCGTCGGCCGTCATCCTCACGACGGGCACCTTCCTCAAGGCGCTCATGCATACGGGCGAAGCCAAGACGACGGGTGGCCGGGCCGGTGATAACTCGGCCGAGGCGATGAGCGACAGCCTCGCGGCCGCCGGTTTTGAACTCGCCCGCTTCAAGACCGGTACACCGTGCCGCCTGAACGGGCGGACCATCGACTTTAGTAACCTTGCGGTGTCGGCCGGCGATGCGGTTCCCCGACCGTTCAGCTTCGGAACCGAGGCGATTACCGTGCCGCAGATGGTCTGCCACATCACCGAGACGAACGACCGCGTTCACGAACTGATCCGCACGAACCTCGAACGGGCACCCATGTATAGCGGCCAGATCAAGTCGTCTGGCCCGCGGTACTGCCCGAGCATCGAAGACAAAGTCGTGCGGTTCGCGGCGAAGGATTCGCACCAGATCTTCCTCGAACCCGAAGGGCTGAACACACGCGAGTATTACTGCAACGGCATCAGCACGAGTCTGCCGAAGGACGTGCAGCAGGGGATGCTGAAGCTCATCCCCGGCCTGGAGAACGCGGAGGTCATGCGGTGGGGTTACGCGGTCGAGTACGACTACGCCCCGCCGACGCAACTGCACCCGACCCTGGAAACGAAGCCAGTCGCCGGGCTGTACTTCGCGGGCCAAATCAACGGCACGACCGGGTACGAGGAGGCCGCGGCTCAGGGACTGATGGCGGGACTGAACGCGGCACTCAAGTGTAAGGGCGAACCCGCACTCGTGCTCGACCGCAGTCAGGCGTACATCGGCGTGCTCATCGATGACTTGGTCACGAAGGGCGTGGACGAACCGTATCGCATGTTCACGTCGCGGGCCGAGTACCGACTGCTACTGCGGCACGACAACGCCGACCGACGCCTGTCGCCCGCCGGCCGTCGGGTAGGCAGTGTGGGCGAGGACGCCTGGCAACGGCTGCAAGCGAAGGAGCAGGGGGTCGCGGACCTTCAGCAGTTGCTAAAGGTCACGAAGTCTGACGGCGACAATCTCGCGACCTGGCTGCGACGGACTGAGGTGTCGTGGGAGCAAGTGTGCGAACGATCCCCGGCCGTGCGAGCCTGGGACAGTCGTCACGATGTCGTCGAACAAGTCGTCCTTGAGGCGAAGTACAGCGGCTACATCGACCGGCAGTCCACCGAGGTCGAGCGGTTCCGCAAGCTGGAGAACAAGGGCATCCCGGCTCACTTCGATTTCACGGCCGTGCCACAGATGCGACTGGAAGCGCGGGAGAAGTTAAGCCGCGTTCGGCCCGCTAACATCGGACAAGCAAGCCGCGTGAGTGGCATCACCCCGGCGGACTTGGCAGTGCTGTTGTTTTATTTGGAATGAGTGGTTATACGCCCCTCCGGTGGTTGGGCAAACCGTCGTCCGTTGCGACGATTCGCCCGACACAGTCGGTCTTCTCGACTGTGGAAAAAGTGTTTTTGGAAAATCGAAAGAATCGACTATCGTCCGGCTGGTAAAGATGGCAAGATGTGCCGACTTTAGCGACTGGGTGATTTGTTACCTCTCTCGTACACCAAC
>JBBQCQ010000645.1:0-2892 GCA_038318835.1 Gemmatales bacterium
GATTCGCCTGAAGATCGGCTACCCAGTGCGGGCCGCCGAGCGGGACATTCTCGTGCAGCACCGCGTCGGCGAGCCGGTGGAAACCCTCGGCCCCGTGCTGACCCCGGCCGACGTGGTGGCGTTGCAGCATTCGACCCGCGAAGTGATCGTATCCGAGCCGGTGACCGACTACCTGCTGGACATCGTCACGGCCACGCGGGAGCACCCGGACATCAAGCTCGGGTCGAGTACCCGCGGCGCGTTGGCCTTCTACCGGGCGTGTCAATCGCTGGCGAAGGTGAGCGGCCGCGACCACGTGCGGCCGGACGACGTGAAGGAACTGGCGATCCCGGTGCTGGCCCACCGCATCATGACGAAGGCCTGGGACCAGGGCGGCCGCGACGACGCCACGCCGATCATCCGCGACATCCTGGCGAAGACGAAGGTGCGAACCTAGCGCGGAGTGCGGAGCGCAGAATGCGGAGTGAAAACCAAAACCAAGACAAGTCGGCGGGTTCGGGTGCCTTGCACTCCGCACTCCGCACTCCGCACTCCGCGCTCAACTTTCGCCCGACCCGCGAAGGCGTCCTCTGGCTCGTTGCGGCGGCGGCGATGCTGTTCGCCGGGTCGTACAAGCTCATCAACCTGCTTATCCTGCTCGGCTACTTCATGCTCGTGCTGCTCGCCCTCAACGCGTGGCTGGCCCGGCAGTCGGCGTACCGCGTCCGCATCCGGCGGGCACTCGGCGAACCGGTCTTCGCCCGGGCCGAGGCCGCGCGGTTGGTGACGGTCACGAACACCGCCACCCGCAACGGCTCGGTGACGATCCTCGAAACGTCCGACGCACACCGCGTGGAAGTCTTCGTGCCGGTGCTGGCCCCTGGCGAGAGCCGCACGGTGCGGGCGGTCATCCGGCCGACGCATCGCGGGCGGTACACCACGTCGCCGATGTTCGTGATCGCCGGCTACCCGTTCGGCCTCATTCACTACACGGTGCCATCGGAACCACCCGACACGCTCGTGGTGCTACCGACGCTCGGCGTTGTGGACGGGCCGATGCTCCGGCGGTGGCTGATCCGCGTGGGGGCCGGCGACAACTTCAGCCGTCGGCCGGTGCGAATGCACGCGATTCAGGCGGCCGACGTGCGCGGCGTGCGGGGCTATCGGCCAGGCGATTCGCCGCGGGATATTCACTGGCGAAGCACAGCGAAGCAGGGCGAATTGATGGTCCGCGAGTACGACAGCACCGAACCGCTCGACGTGCTGATGGTGGTGGAACCGTGGATTCCGCGGAACCCGACGCCCGCCGATCGGGAGCTTGTGGAGGCGACGTTCCGATTGGCCGCGACGGTGTTCTGGTCGTGGTGCCACGGCGAAGAAACGCCGGAGGCGACGCTGATCGTGGCTGGTTCGTCGGAGAGTCGCACCGGCCGCGCGACCGAGGGGTTCGGCCGTGCGGCCCTCGCGCTGTTGGCGGAAGCCGAGGCCACCAGCGACACCTCGAAGATTCCCGCCGACGGCCTGCGACGGCGGAGCAACCGCTGTGCGCGCATCCTCGTGAGTTCGCGGCCGAACAGCCCACTGGCCGCCGAACTGCGGCAGCAGACCGGCGTCCCGTTCGTGGTTGTGGACCCCGGCACGCCCATGGCGTGGTACACGCCACCGGGGTGAAAGTTTTTTTGGGCGAAAGCCCAGGGACGGCCGTCCCTGGGCTTTCGCCCAAAACATCTATCGCGCGTACACGGCGACGAGTTGTCCTTCTTCCAGCACGTGGCCCTTCATCGCGCTCAGCACCTGATCCTTCGTCGCCCCGGACGACAACCCCAGCTCGTCGGTGTCCAGCGCGAACACGCGGAAGGCGTAGCGGTGCGGCGTCCCCCGCGGTGGGGCGGGACCGCCGTAGCCGACGTAGCCGAAGTCGTTCACGCCGTGGTGGCTGCCATCGTTCAGGTCCGGGTCGGGCGGTAGGTTCTCGGGCAGATCGCGGGTGATTCGCGGCAGGTCGTACAGCAACCAGTGGACCCAGTTGCCGCGGGCGGCGTCCGGGTCGTCGCACATGACGGCGAAACTTTTCGTGCCCTGCGGCGGATCGCTCCACCGCAGCGGCGGGGACACGTCCATGCCGTCGCCGGTGAAGTGTCGCGGAATCTTCTGACCTTCGTCAAACGCGGGACTGACCAACGAGATTGACATGAAGCGCCCTCCAACGGGAGAAATGTTGGGCGATTGGACCCCACACGCGAGCGAGTGTGGTGCCGCTATCATACCCCAGGACTGGCGAAAGAGACAAACGAATTTGGGAGCGTGGGTGTCCTCAGGGATTTCGGCAGCTGCCTTGGGGTAAACTGGGTCCCCCTATCTTCCAGGAGGCAAGGATGCCAACGCTCACCATCGAATATTCGACCGAAACGGAACGCCTGAAGTACGAACGCCTGATCGCCTCCGTCCAAGAGATGATCCGCCTGGGTGGCTTCGCTGCACCCGGAACCGTGCTCGACACCGGGGAACGCTTCGCCCTCGATCACCAACTGCTGCTCACCAACCTCCAGGCTGCCCCCCCAGAACCGCACCGACGCCGAACCCGGCTGCTGCTGCAAATGCCCCAAGACGCGCAAGGTCATCATGGCCCTCGGACCGGGTACCCCGAACCGCCAGTACTCGTGGCACATCACCGAGGGAGGGACCTTCCCCGCCGACGGCGTTCTTGACCCACCAGGCTCGGCGGTTGGTAACGATGGTCTGTGTCGAACACTCGTTCGCCCAAGCCCAATCACTTCGCCGCGGTTGCGTTCCACACTTTCACGTCGTCGAAGCAGCCATCCTTGCCGGCCACGCCGAGTTCGATCTTCGACTTCGTCGCGTGCCCGATGCCCGAGGACTTCAAATACCCGGCCGGCTTGCCGTCGAGCGTCA
>JBBQCQ010000646.1:0-2885 GCA_038318835.1 Gemmatales bacterium
TTTCTGCTCCGCAAAACTTGACCCGGCCCCCATCGCTGCTACGATCCGAACAACGCTTCCGTCGTGGGCACGCCATCGCCCGGCCGCCGAACTTCTCAGGATTGCCACCATGCCCCGGACCTTCGCGGCCCGCCTCGTTCCCGCCATTTGCCTGATCGTTGCGTTGGCTGCTCCTTCGCCCGCTGCCATCCTCGTGGTCGGCAACGAGTCGAACGACCCGCTTGCGTTCTCCCTTCAGCCCGACGCCGGCGATGCCCAAACGGTCACGCTCGCCCCTGGTGAATCGCGGGCGTTCGCGTGCAACAAGTCGGCCGAGATCAGTTTCGACGCGAACGGGAAAGCCACGAAGCTGGCGCTCGAAGCCTACAACGTCTACGCCTTCACGAACCGCAACAGCACGGCCGACCTGCACGGCGTCAAACTCGACGGCAGTCCGCCGCCGGCCGGCGACCTGCCGACGGCGGCCCACTCCGTGAAGGAATTCAAGGTCGCGGTGAAGCTCCTCGTCGATGACGCGGAGCGACGGACGCAGGTGCGGTGGGAGCCGGCCCTCAGGAAACGGTTCGCCGCCGCCGCTGAGACTCTCAAGGCAAGCACCGGCGTGGCCTTCGAGGTTTCCGAGGTCGGCACCTGGGACTCCGACCCGCGGGCGGTCGATCTGAAGAGTTTGCAAGCCGATTTCGAGAAGGTCGTTAAGACCGACCGGTCAGCCCTGGTGGTGGGTTACACGAGCCGCACTTTCGCGCCGCCGCTCGGCGAGGCGGCCCCGAAGGCGCAGCCGTTCGCCGGCTCGGTGGTCGCGCTTCAGTCGCACATCCTCATTCGCGAAGGCGATCCACGATCGGAGCCGGAGCGGGTGGAAGTGCTCGTGCAGCAACTCGGCCGCTACCTCGGGGCCGTCACGTATGCCGACCGCACGAGCGTGATGCGGCCGCGGCTCGGCGACGGGCAGGCGACGGCGGCCCGCTTCCGCGTCGGCTTCGACTCGCTGAACACGCTGGCGATGAACCTGGTCGTCGATGACCTACGAACGGGGAAGGTGTCGCAGCGCAAAGACCTGTCGTCGGCCACGAAGACCCGCCTCGGCCGCATCTACGGCACCTTCGCGAATCTGTCGCCGACCGACGTGCTGCCGGACGAGTACCTCGGCATGCTCGACCGGGCCGGCATTCCACCGCCGGAAGGCGTGGTGCCGGCGGGTGGCGTCGTGGTCCCTCAGTCGCAGCCGAAGCCGAAGGTGACGCGGACCCGCAACGCGAAGGAAGAGGCCGTGCGAACCGTGGTCGCGGCCGTGACCGCGAAGGCCGAGGCGAACGCGAAGTTGCCGGCCAACGGCACGCCCGGCCGCGTGAAGGGGGACGACCTGACGGCCGCGTATATCCGCGAAGCAGCCGCGGCGGCGGCGGCCGTCGAGAAGGAATACCGCGAGGCCGCGTTCCTGCTCGGCCTCGGCCTCGCGCTGGACGATTCGACCATCCTCCGCGACAACCCGGTGACGGCCTCGTTCTGCAAGGCGATCGAGTCGGACGACGACCGCCGCCAACGGCTCGCGGTTCTCGGCAACCCGACGATCCGCAACCGCCGCGACCTGTGCCAGCACTTCGTCATTTCCGTCACGCTCACCGAGATGGCCGGGGCCGAACTGGCCGAGCAAGCCGGCGTGCTGAAGGAGCAGATGGACATGACGAAGACGAGCGGGTTCAGCTTCACCGACCTGTGTGCCGACTTCGCCGGAATTGAGTTCGCCAAGCGGGTGAAGAAGAACCCGACCGAACTGGAGAGCGTGAGCAAGAAGTTCGCGGTGGCCGACTTCGTGCCGGCGATCGACGGCCTCCGCGACGGTATCTCGGCCGAGCGGTTCAAGAGCGACTTCGGCTCGATGAACGATGCGAAGTTCAAGGCCGCCTACGACGCTGTGTGGCAGCGAGTGCGAGACATGCCGGCGTACAAGTGACTGGGCGAGCCGAGTTCCGTAAGGAACCGGGTGAGTGTCGGAGTGCTTCACCCGGTTCCGTACGGAACTCGGCTCGCCTTTTTCCAGACCTTCTTCTCCGCGGCGAACTCCCACAGCAGGCACGGCAGGCTGCCGTTGTAGTAGTCGGTCGTCTTCAGCACCTTCAGGCCGGTCTGCCGGGCGAGCCAGTTGCTCGACGCGAGCATCAGCATCCGCCAGCCGGGCCAGTGCGTCACGAAGCTGTCGCCCATCTGTCGGTATAGTCCCACCAACTCTTGTTCTTCGCCGAGGCGTTCGCCGTAGGGCGGGTTGCACACCAGCACGCCAGGCGGGCCGGCCGGCGGGCGGGCGTCCTTCAAATCCTTCTGCTCGAAGAACAGCATGTTGCCGACGCTCGCCGCTTTCGAGTTGTTCCGCGAAAACTCGATCGCATCGCGGCGGATGTCGCTACCCGTGATGGTCGTGGTCAGCGGCTTCACGCCGAGGCGGGCGTCCTCGCGGATGGCGTTCCATAACGGTCGGTCGAAGCTCGGCCAGCCCATGAAGCCGAACCACTTCCGCATCATGCCCGGCGGTCGGCGGGTGGCCATCCATGCGGCCTCGATGGCGAACGTGCCGGAACCGCACGTCCAGTCCACGAGGGGCACGCTGCCGTCCCACCCGGACGCCATCAAGATACCGCACGCGAGCGATTCGTTCAGCGGAGCTTTCACCTGGACCGGCCGGTAGCCGCGTTTGTGTAGGGAGTTCCAACTGGAATCGAGGCTGAGCACCATGTGGTCGCGGTAGACGTGCAGGTTCAGCGGCACCATCGGCGTCTCGGTGTCCACGCTGGGCCGCACGCCGGTGCGCTCGCGGAACTGATCGCAGATCGCGTCCTTTACCCGGCGGGCGGCGTACTGCGAGTGCGTAATGCCGCTATCGCGCACGT
>JBBQCQ010000647.1:0-2884 GCA_038318835.1 Gemmatales bacterium
GAGGCCGCGTACAGCGCGGAGCTTGCCGAGGTCGCAGCCCAACTCGTCCGCGGGCTGCCGTGCCTCGTCGAGTGCGACAAGGAACTCGCGCCGTACCTGTTCGTCAACGTGCGGAACCGCCTCCGCGATCGCAACATCCGCTGCGTCTACCTCGACGGCCGGCCGCGGGAAGCCGATGCGGCCGCGGCCGGGCCGCCGATGGGCCTCATCGGCACCATGATCGGCCAACTCCGCGAAGCCGTCCGCGGGGCGGTCGAACGCCGCGTCGTCGTGCTGCCGCACCTCGATCTACTCACCACGAGCCAGGGCGGGCTAACGAGCGAAGCGCGAGAAGTGATTCCGCTCCTGTACGAGAACCCGGAACTCGTCTGGCTCGGCTTCAAGGACCCGTCGTTCACGCTGCCGAAGGTGATCGAGAACCTGTTCCCGCACCGCCTCAGCATCCTCGGCATCGGCCGCAACCGCCTGCGGCACCTCGTCACACAGAAAGAATCCCGCAAGTTCGGCCGGGGCTTCAACCCGTGGCAACTGTACAAGTACGTCTCCGGCGTCAACGCTGTGCGCATCCGCCGACTACTCAGCACGCTCGAAGGCGAAGACTACCCCGCCGACCCGAAGACGGCCCTGCGGCACCTGCGGAACGCCACGCTGACCGGGGCGATGGAGATTCCGAGCATCGACCTGCAAACCGAGATTGGCGGCTACGACAAGGTGAAGAAGCGGTTGCGCGAAGAAGTCCTCGACGTGCTGCAAAAGCGTGACGCCGCGAGCAACCCTGAGGATGTGGCCCGCCTCGAAGAACTCATCCCCCGCGGCATGATCTTCTGGGGGCCGCCCGGCACCGGCAAGACGTACTTCGCGAAGGCCATCGCCACCGCCATCGGCGCGGCCATCCAGATCGTCTCCGGCCCGGAACTGAAGTCGAAGTGGGTCGGCGAGAGCGAAGAGAATCTGCGGCAGATCTTCCACAAGGCGAGGCAGTCGGCCCCGTCGATCATCGTCTTCGACGAACTCGACTCGTTCGCCACGGCCCGCGGCACGTACACCGGCAGCGGCGTCGAACACAGCATGGTGAACCAGCTACTCACCGAGATGGACGGCTTCCACAAGGAGGAACTCGTCTTCGTCGTCGGCACCACGAACTTCGTCGAATCGCTCGACCCCGCGTTACTGCGGCCGGGGCGGTTCGAGTTCCACCTGCACATCCCGTATCCGGAGCCGGCCGACCGCCGGGCGATCATCGAGATTTACAACGCGAAGATGCGGCTCAACATGACGGCCGACGCCATCGACTACGCGGTGAAGCGGACGAGCGACTACGTCATCGGGGCGGCCGCCGGCACGCGGTACAGCGGCGACCACCTGCACGCCCTCTGCCGCTCCATCGCGAGATTGCGATTGCGCGACGGCCTGGACAGCACAACCGACACGGAGCTGGTCGAACGCGCCCTCACCGAATGGGTCGAACGACCGAAGATGACTAAGGCGGAAGAGACGGTGCTGGCCACGCACGAGGCCGGGCACGCGGTGGTGGCGATGTTCTGCGACCACGCCCCGCCGATCGAACGCATCACCATCGCCAGCGAGATGCACTGGGCCTTCGGCTACGTCCGCTACGCCGACCACGCGCACAAGTACATTCAGACGGTGAACACCTACCTGGACCTCATTTGCGTCGCCCTCGGTGCCCGCGAGGCCGAACGGGTGTTCCTGAAAGACCTGTCGCTCGGCGCGACCGGCGACCTGAACAGCGCCACGGCCATCGCCCGCGAACTGGTGGAAGCGCACGGCCTCGGCGGCGGCGAGTTGGGGCAGGTGCAGTTCATGGACATGCAGACCGGCAAGCGGCGCGCCGACCTGTCCCCGGCCACGCTCGCCGCCATCGACGCTCGCATCGCCGAGATTCTGGAGCAGCAGCGCAAACGGGCCGAAGGGATCGTCGCGGAGCACAAGACACTGATCGAAACGCTCCGCGACTTGCTCTTGGAAAAGAAGACCATCGACAGCAAGACGCTCGGCGACCTGCTGCCGGACGCGAAGAAGCTGAAGAAAGAATAAAACATGGCCCGCTGATGACGCGGATTTCAACGCAGATGAAGATGATGAAAACCAAGACTGGGTTTTTCTGACTTATCAGGATTTCAACCGCGTCCGAAGGTCTGCGTCATCAGCGGGCCGTCTTTTGGAGAGCATAGATGGCCCTGATGCAGATCATCCTGAAGCGGAACCCGGCGACGGGGAAGCAGAACATCTGGGTGAAGCTCGACTCCGACCCGGACGCGCTGCCGATCGAGCACGAGCAGTTGCACCGCAAGCTCGTCGAGAAGCTTATCGGGGCCGGCCTCGACCCGGCCGACCTCGGCGAGATGATCGTCGAGCGCGAGGCGACGCCGAACCCGCCGGAAGCGGAATCGACGAGCGAGCCCGAGAAACAAAAAATTCAACATGGCCACGGATGAACACGGATGAACACAGATCAGATTTGAAATCTGATGTTGGTTTTATCCGTGTCCATCCGTGTTCATCTGTGGCCAGATTATGATTCTCCTGTTCCCCAACCTCGATACGTTTCGCCTCGCCCTCACCAGTGGCACCGTGCCGGCGGAGATGGCGTTGTCGCCGGCCGTCGTCAGTCGCGACGACACGGGCCGGATCTTCGTCGAGACGAGCGCGAAGCTCTCCAAGAAGAACAAGGACGAACTCGAACGCCTGAAAGTCCTCGGCTCGAAACGGCACGGGGGGCCGACGGAGCCGGTCGCGTCGTGGCTGCAAATCGTGCCGCTGACGGCCGACGGCGGGTCGCCGAAGTTGTCGTCGCAGGCTCCGGTGCTGTTCGAGTTGTCGTCGCCGGACCTGCTGCCGGGCCTCGTCGCGGAAATGCTGC
>JBBQCQ010000648.1:0-2881 GCA_038318835.1 Gemmatales bacterium
GTGTTGACGGGCCGTCGAGGCCGGGCAGGTTGATGTCGCAGATGACCACATCAAACGGCCGCTTGCGGACAGTCGCGAGGGCGACCTCGCCCGATTCGGCGGTCGCCACGCGGAAGGTTCGGGCGGGTAGCAGCCGATGCACGATGGCCGACGGACCGGGCCGGCGAGGTACTCGCGGAAGGCCGGGCCATCGAGGAGGAAGCTTTCGTCCAGTCGCATCACCAGATCGTGAATCGCGGGCAGGCTCAGGAACGTGGGGCCGAACTTCGCGGCGAGGGCGGCATGGATGTCCGGCACGGTCGCGTGGCCGGTGAAGAGTTGAACGGCTTCGAGTTCGGCTCGCGACACGACGGCCGGCGAGCCGAGCCGGCGGGGGTCGTACAGCCAGAGTTGCCCGCCCTCGTGGGCGGCGGCTAGCCACGGCCAGCGGGTCGGTTTCGCGTGCGGAGACATGCTTCGATTGTGACGGCCGCCGCGGACGGCGTCAAGGCTTCACGCCCAAGACGTACAGACCGACCGCGGCCGCGAACGCCAGCACGCACGTCAGGGCGAGCGCGATGAGGTGGACGTTCTTCGACGGCCGCGCCGTCGGCGTGGGTTCGGTCGGCATCGCGCGGAAGAGATGGCCTGCCTTCACAGCCGTGCTGTCCGCCCGCGGCGGCGCTTCGACGATTTTCGCCGGCATTCTCAGGTCGATCACCATCGGCGGCGGTTCGGGCTTCTTCTTGCGAAGTGGCTTCACTGGGGCCGGGGCCGGCGGCGGCGACACCGGCAGCGTCTCTTGCGTGCTCGCCGTGGCCGTCTGCTGGTTCGCCTGCGAGGGGGACAACTTCGGGTTCGATTCCGCCTGGAAGCGAATGGCCGAACCGCTCGCGGAAGCTTGTGCCCCCGGCGTCTTCGGGGCCATGTTCATCGACACCCAGCCGTTCAGGCTGATGCCGTTGCGGGCGACCGACACCGTGCCCGGCGTGGGGAAGTCGGAAGCACTCGGCGGGCCGGCGCTCGCGAACAACGCGAGAACATCGAGCACCTCGGCAGCCGACTGCGGCCGATCCTGGGGCTTCTTCGCCAGCAACTTCTCGATGACGGCCGCCAGTTCCGCAGGGATGCCGGGCACCAGGCTGGCCAGCGGTGGCGGAGCCTTCGTCTGGTGGGCGATCAGCTTCTGCGAAATTTTGTCGGACGGGAACGGCGGGTTGCCGGTGAGCAGGTAGTAGGCTGTGCAGCCGAGGCTGTACAGGTCGGCCCGGCTGTCCACCTTCGAGCACTCGATGGCCTGCTCCGGGGCCAGGTAGTCGGCCGTGCCGACCATCTTCGCCCCTTCGCCACGAGTCAGGGCATCGTCGTCGAGTTCCGACCGGACGAGGCCGAGGTCGAGGATGCGAACGACGCCGCCGCGGTCGAGGAGCACGTTGGCCGGCTTGATGTCACGGTGGACGAGCGAGAACGAGTGAATGGCCTGGAGGCCGTTGGTGATCTGCCACAGGTAGTGGGCCGCGCGGGCGGGGTCGATGCGGCCGCGACGGGCGATGAGGTCGTGCAGGGTAACGCCGTCGATGTACTCCATGACCAGGAAGGCCACGTCGCCTTCCATCTCGACATCGTAGGCCCGCACGAGGTTCGGGTGTTCGAGCGCGGCGGCCGCCCGCGATTCCCGCAGGAAGCGTTCGCGGGCGAACTCGCTCTTGCCGCGATCGGGCGGCAGCACCTTGAGCGCGACACGGCGCTTCATGCTCGCGTGCTCGGCCAGGTACACCTGACCCATGCCGCCCATGCCGATGCGGTCGAGCAGGCGGTACTTGCCGAGGACGAACCCCTTGTGTCGGCCCTTCAGCAGTTGCTCGGCTTGAAACGGCGTGAGCACGCCATCGGCCTGCAACTGCTTCACGACGGCGTCGGGTGCGGTGGTGGCATTCTTCTGCGAGAGTTCCTCGAGTTGGGCGTCGCCCAGCAGTTGACTCTTGCGGATGAGTTCCAACAGGTCGGCAGTCGTGGTCGGAGCGGGCATGGCGTAACCGGAGCAAGCACAAGACGGGCGGCGGACTGATTGGGGGTACTCGAAGGTAGATTACATTCGCACCCTCGCCGGGAGTGGTGGCCGAAAAAATGTCGCGCTGTGCGGAATGTGTCTGGCGTTCCGGCGCGAGCGGAGGCGGTTGTTCAGCTGCGCGAAAACTTCCGGTGCGATGCGTGTATCCGATCGGCAACATCCGGGCGAAAAGCTCTTGGCGCGTGGGAATTGCTGCGGCGTGCGGGAAGGTGATAGCGGCGCGTTACGCGGCCCGTTTACCGATCACTTCCCGCCGTCCAGCGCACGGATCGGGAAGAGTGCCGACTTCACGTGCTGCTTTTCCAGCACCGCCCGCAGTTGGGCCACCACGTCGGGGTGTTTGGCGGCCACGTTCGTCTTCTCGGCCGGGTCGGTCGCCAGGTCGTACATCTCGATCTCGCCGGCCTTCTGGTTCGCCGCCTTCGGGCCGGGGTTCAGGTTCACGCGGATCGCCTTCCAGTCGCCGACGCGGACGCACTGCTGCCCGCCGTAGCCGGGCGACTCGCGGTACAGGAACGGCCGCGGCTCCTGCTTCTGGCCGAGCAGCGTCGGGGCAAAGCTGAGGCCGTCGATCTCCGTCGGCGTCTGGGCCTTCGCCCCGGTCAGTTCGAGCAACGTCGGCAGCCAGTCCTCGAATCCGGTCACGCGGTCGGACGTTGTCCCCGCGGCAATGTGCCCGGTCCAACGCACGAGGCACGGCACGTGGAAGCCGCCCTCGTAGTACGCCCCCTTCCGCCCGCGGAGACCGGCGGCGCTGTCGAAGAAGTCGGTGTCGGTGCCGCCGAGCTTGTCGTACAGCGGGCCGTTGTCGCTGGTGAACACGAAGATGGT
>JBBQCQ010000649.1:0-2878 GCA_038318835.1 Gemmatales bacterium
CCCAATCGAACCACCGGGTGGAGCGTTTCGCTCCGACACCAGAAACAGTCCGGGCTTGCACGTCGCGCGGGCGAAGCTAGACTAGCGGAAAGTTCCTGGCCGCGTGCGGCTCGCCAACGGCGAGCCGGAAATGAACCGGACGCTGAAGCTCTACTTTGACAAGGAGACGCACCTGATCAGCATGATTAGCCGGCAAGGGCTAATCCCCGGCAATCAGGAGGGCAAGCAGGGCCGCCTGGATACGATGCTGAGCGAGTACAAGAAGATCGACGGGCTGATGGTACCGATGAAGATCGCCTCGACCGTGGAGGGCGCGGAGTTCCTCACCGTGAAAGTAACGGACCACACGCATCTGGAAAAAATCGACGATAAGGAATTTGCCGTGGACGACTGATACCGGGCCCCGGGCCGCGCACCCCTGCCGCCCGCCCCCTTGAATTTCGGCCCCAGCCTCCGATCCTTTCCTGAAGCGATTCGCCCGGTTTTTTCGAGGCAGCGTCTTCATGAGCAACACCGCATCTCGGGGTCGGTTGGCCATCGTCGTTGGCGGCGGCCCGGCCCCCGGCATTAACGGCGTCATTTCCTCCGTCACCATCGAGGCCATCAATCAAGGGCTGGACGTCTACGGCGTCCGTGACGGGTTCTCCGACCTTATCAACGGCGACACCAGCCGCGTCAAGCCGCTCTCCATCGCCGAGGTCGCGCAGTTCTACACCCGCGGCGGGTCGATGCTCGGCACCGCCCGCAGCAACCCGGCGAAGAAGGACGCGGACATGGCCAATGTCCTCGCGTCGTTCGACAAAATGGGGGTCGGCTATCTGGTCACCGTCGGCGGCGACGACACCGCCTTCAGCGCCAGCCAGGTCTACAAACGCGCCGGCGGCAAGATCAAGTGCGCCCATGTGCCGAAGACCATCGACAACGACTTGCCCCTGCCCCCCGGCATCCCGACGTTCGGCTTCGAGACGGCCCGGCACATCGGCGTCGGCCTCGCTCGGAACTTGCACGAGGATTCGAAGACAACCGGCCGCTGGTACATCATCATCAGCATGGGCCGGGCCGCCGGGCACCTCGCCCTCGGCATCGGCAAGGCGTCCGCGTCGGCCATCACGATCATCTCCGAGGAGTTCGGCGGCCAGAAGATCACCCTCGATCACGTCTGCGACTTGGTCATCGGTGCCATGCTCAAGCGGAAGGCCCAGGGCAAGAAGTACGGCCTCGCGATTCTCTCCGAGGGGTTACTCGAGAACATCGGCGAAGACGGCCTGCAAGCCGCCCTCGGCAGCGACCTCAACCGCTCCGGCGAAGACGAACGGGACGACCACGGCCACCTGAGGTTGGGCGAGATCGAGTTCGGCCGGCTCATCAAGAACCGGGTGAACAAGCGGCTCAAGGAACTCGGCCAGAAGGTGACGATCGTGGACAAGGACATGGGCTACGAGTTGCGGTGTGCCGACCCGATCCCGTTCGACGCCGAGTACACCCGCAACCTCGGCTACGGGGCGGTGAAGTTCCTGATGTCGAAGGACGCGGCCGAGTACGGCGCGATCGTCAGCTTCGTCGGCGGCAAGATGGTTCCCTTGAAGTTCGACGACATGATCGACCCCGCAACCTCGCGGATGCGGGCACGGCTGGTCGACGTGGACAGCGAGAACTACGAGTGTGCCCGCCGGTACATGATCCGCCTGGAGCCGGCCGACTTCTCCGACGCGACGAAGCTGAAGAAGCTGGCCGACACGGTGAAGCAGACGCCCGAGCAGTTCCGCGAACGGTTCGAGTATCTGGTGAAGTGACCCGGCACCTGACAGTGCTCGGCTCGCCTAATTCACCCTCGCCACCCGCACGCCCCCATCCGCATCCCCCACCGCCAGCAACTTGTCGTCCGGCCCCCACGCGACCACGGTCACGCCGGCGTCGCTGGGGCTCGTGCCGACGAGTGGCCCCTTCTTGTTCGCGGGCTGCCACAGCAACACGCGGCCGTCTGGCCCCCCGGATGCGAGCAGGTAGCCCCGCCGCTGCCACGCGACGGCCGTTAGCGGGTCGTCGCCGCCGTGCGGCAGCCTCTGTGGTTTCGAGCCTTCCGGCCCCTTCCCGCCGCAGTCCCACACGCACACGGCCGAACTGCCACCGCACGCGAGGTATCGCGACGAGGCGTCCCATGAGAGTTCACGCACCTTCGTGGCGAACCCGCTCATCTGCAACGGCTCCGTCGGCCGGGCGGTGTACCAGAAATGCATCGTCGCGTCCTGGTTGCCGTGGGCGAGCATCGCGCCCGTCGGCGACCACGCGACGGCCAACGGGGACCCCTTCCAGGCGAAGTCGAGGGCCGTGCTGCCGGTGGGGATGTCGTACAACCGCACGCCGCCGTAAGCCGCCGCCGACAGTTGCGAACCCCGCCACGCAAGGTCGGACACCGTAGACTTGTGGTCGGCGAACTCGCGAACCATCTCGCCGGCCGCGTCCCACACTCGCACCTTCTTGCCGGCGGCCGACGCGAGGTGCGAACCGTCCGGGCTGAACGCGACCCGTTCTACCCACGGCGATCCGCCATCGAGGGCGGCCCGCTCTTGCCACAGGGCCGCGTCCCACACACGAACCTTGCCGTCCTGCCCGGCCGTGGCGATTCGATCCCCCGCCCACACGACGGCCATCGTCCCGTGCGCGTGCCCCGCGAGCGTGGCGACCAATTTGCCACCGGCGTCGAAGATCTGTACCGGCCCGCTTACGGCGGCGGCCGCGAGGTGCCGACCGTCGGGCGACCACGCGAGGCCGATGACGTGGTCCGGCACGCGGGCGGCCCACGTCGGGCGGAGGCGGTTGTCAGCAGCTTTCGGGGGCATGTGTAACGGTTCGGGGGCGAGCGGCCCGGCGTAAGCGG
>JBBQCQ010000650.1:0-2871 GCA_038318835.1 Gemmatales bacterium
CACCACCAGGATCGTTTTCCCCTCGTTTCGGAGGCCGCGGAGGATGTCGATGACGGCTCGTTCCGTCACAGCGTCCACGCCTTGGAACGGCTCGTCCAACACGAACACGTCGGCTTCTTGCACCAGCGCACGGGCGAGGAATGCTCGCTGTTGCTGCCCGCCGGACAGTTGGCCGATCTGCCGGTCGCGGAAGTCGGTCAGCCCGACTTGCGTCAGCGCGTGCCGGGTCAGGTCGTTCTCGGCCCGCGACGGTCGGCGGAACCAGCCGAGGCGGCCATAGGTGCCCATGCGGACAAGGTCGAAGACCGTGGTCGGAAAGTCCCAATCGACGGAACTCTTCTGCGGCACATAGGCCACTCGATGCCGCTGATGGCGGTACGGCTTGCCGTGAACGAGCACGTTCCCCGACACGACAGGAATGAGGCCGAGGATGGCCTTGAGCAGCGTGGTTTTGCCGGCCCCGTTTGGGCCGACGATGCCCATGAGGCTGCCGGCCGTCACGGACAGGTCCACATCCCACAGGGCGGGCTTCTGCTGATACGCGACCGTCAGATCGTGGACTTCGACCGCCGGCGTCATTGCTGGGCTTTCAGGGCGGTGACGATCGTCGTCATGTTATGGCGGATCATCCCCAGGTAGGTTTCGCCGGGCGTGCCGGGGTCGCCGAGGGCGTCGGAATATAGGGCCATCTCGCCGCCGATCAGTTTCACCTTGTGCCCGTATCGCTGCTTTTCGCAAGCGTCCATCACCGCGAGCAATCCCTTCGTCGGCACCGAAGTTTCGCCGAAGATCGCGGGAATCTTGTTCTTGGTCAGGAACTCGGCCAACTCGCTGACAGTCTTCGTACTCGGCTCGCTCGCGGTCGAAACGCCCTGAAGGCCGTGGACCTCGAAGCCGTAGCGAGCGCCGAAATACCCGAAAGCGTCATGCGAAGTCACGAGTTTCCGTCGCTCGGCTGGCAGGGTGTGTGCGAGTTGCTCTAACTCGCGATCCACGGCCAGCATCTCGTCGCGGTAGGTTTTCGCGGCCGCTTCGTACTCGGTGGTGTGGGTCGGGTCGGCTTCCTTCAAGGCGTCCACGATGGGGGGCAAGCATTCGGCCCAGAGCCGGGGGTCGAACCACACGTGCGGGTCGTGCGGCCCATCGCCACCATCACTGGATCGAAACTGTTTCTCGCCGAGCCGCGCGGTGATAATCACGTTCGTCTGGCCGGCACGCGGTTGTTCGAGCACGTCGCCCATCTTGCCTTCGAGGTGAAGGCCATGATGGAACACGATCTTCGCGGCGGTCAACTTCTGAATGTCGCCGGCTGAGGCGTTGTAACGGTGTGGGTCGATACCCGGCCCCATCAGGCACTCGACCTGAACGAACTCGCCACCGATCCGCTTGGCCGCGTCGGCGATGAGACTTGTGGTGCAGACGACGTGCAGTTTCCCATCGGGTGTTGGGGTTCGCGGCGTACACCCAGCCGAGAACAACGAGAAAACAAGGAGAGCCAAGCCGAACAGTGGGCGAATCAAGAGCGTCCCCTCGCGAAGTTGTAGTCGAAGCTAATGGTAACTGTTAGCTTAGGCGAACTGGTTCGTTCGTACAAGTCGGAAATGGTGTAGGGCGGGTCGAGGCTTGGAGAACCCCTGAAACCTATGCCCGTCTCGAAGACTACACCCGCCCGACCTGGCGAATCGACGAAAGTCGATCAGGAGTACCGCTTCGCCGCGTCGAGGAGTTCGCTACACGCGGCTTGCAGGTCGCGGTTGCCTTGCTCTTTGCCCTTCGCCAGGCCACGTTCGGCGAAGCCCTTCGCGCGTGACCCTTGCTTCGCCCCGAGGAACGTCTCGGCCGCCTTCACGTACAAGTTGCCGTCGTTGGGTGTGCGGTCGAGGATGGCGTTGAACTCACGCTCGACCGCGTCGAAGTCGCTCTTCTTCGCGAGGATGGCGATCTTCCGCAGGGCGTAGTCGTTGAACCGCTTGCCTTCGTTGTGTTCACGGTCGTACTGGCTGCCCTCGTCGGCCACACGCACAACGTCGGTCGTGTCGCCGGAACTGAGGGCGGCCGTCATGAGGCAAGCGAAGAACGGATAGCGGTCGGGTTTGCCGGCGTCGGGTGGCTTCGTCGCACCGGCCTTCGCGAAAGCGACCGCGAGTTCGCGGGCGTCGAGCTTGATGGCCGCCTTCATCGCATCTTCGAGTTCGCTGGCGGTCAAGTCGGCCGACGCCAAGGCGGAGAGGTCGGCGGCGCTCATGGCGGTGAAGTCCCGCTTCGCGGCAACGGGTGCTGGAGCCGGAGCCGGTGGAGGGGCCACGGCGATTTGCGGGGCTGAAGTTGGGGCCGCGACGGAAACCATCTCGATGCCGAGTTTGTGCCGGAGGCGGTTGAAGTCGTAAATGCTAATCGGCTCCGTTTCCTCGCCTTTGCGCTTCCGCGGGGCAGCACCGAGCAGACAGCCTTCAAGGAACTTGATGATGCCGAGGAGTCGCTTCCGCATGAGCTTGCTGCCAACCGCGTCGATCGGGCCGACGCCGCCGAGCGAGCGGAGCGGACGGTGCAGCCAGGTGTTCTCGAAGTAGTTGGTCGCGTAGTCGCGGAGCTTGTTCTCGGCCTCGGCCACGTCGGCCGTGCGAACCGGGTAGGCGAGGGCGTCAAGGGCGATGTCGCCAAACTGAATCGGCCCGACGTTGAACGTCGGCTCGCCGACGGCGAGTTGCAGCTGTTCGCGAATTTCGCCGACGACCTTCCTCAGGGTTTCCTCGATCGGAAACCAGAGCCGAATCACGCCCGCGGTGATGTTGATGTTCGCGACGACCTTCGCGAGCTTCGTGCCGGTTTCCAACAGACTCGGCAGCGCCTCGACGACGAGCGCACTGAAGT
>JBBQCQ010000651.1:0-2868 GCA_038318835.1 Gemmatales bacterium
AGTTGGGTCTTACCTCCTCTGGCGGCGGTCCCGGCGGTCCCCCGACGTGATCTCGCAAGGGGGTATCGCCCGTACCTTCCAGAACATCCGCCTCTTTGCCTCAATGACCGTACTCGAAAACATCCTGATCGGGATGGACCGAAAGCTGACGCAACACCCCTTCTTCATGTTGCTGGGCACGCCGGGGCAACTTCAGGAAGAACACGACGCTGCCATACAGGGGTACGAGTTGCTGGAATTCGTCGGGCTGAAGGGTCGGCACCGCGATCTCGCCAGTAACCTCGCTTACGGCGACCAGCGTCGCCTGGAGATTGCCCGTGCGCTCGCGACGAACCCGAAGTTGCTGCTGCTCGATGAGCCGGCGGCCGGGATGAACCCAAGCGAGACGGCGAGCCTGATGGAGTTGATCAAGAAGATTCGCGACAAGGGCGTGACGGTGCTCTTGATCGAACACCACATGAACCTCGTCATGGGCATCTCGGACAAAGTCGCGGTGCTGGACTACGGCCAGAAGATTGCCGAGGGCACGCCAGCCGAGGTCAGCCGCGACCCGAAGGTGATCGAAGCCTATCTCGGCAAGGAAGAGGTGAGCTGATGGCCGCACTGCTAAACCTCGACCTGTTGCGTGCCGGGTACGGGCCGATCGACGCGCTTCACGATGTTTCGATTCAGGTGAGCGAGGGGGAAATTGTCGCCCTCATCGGCGCGAACGGGGCGGGTAAGACGACGACGCTCATGAGCATCTCGGGCGTGGTGAAGACCCGGTCGGGTACGGTGTCGTTCGACGGCCGGGATATCACCCGGATGCCTCCGCACGGGATCGTGAAACTCGGCCTCGCACAGTCGCCGGAGGGCCGAAAGATTTTCCCACGGCTCAGCGTCCTAGAAAACCTTCAGATGGGGGCATTCACTCGCACCGATCCCGCCGGCGTGGCTACGGACATCGAGCGGGCCTTCACGATGTTCCCGATCCTGCGGGAGCGCAAAAGTCAGGCGGGCGGGTTGCTCTCCGGTGGGCAGCAGCAAATGCTCGCCATCGCGCGGGCACTGATGGCGAAGCCGAAGTTGCTCATGCTCGACGAACCGTCGCTCGGCCTGGCGCCGCAGATCGTGGTGCAGATTTTCGACGTGATCAAAGAACTGAACAATGCGGGGATGTCGATCCTCCTCGTCGAACAGAACGCCCGCATGGCCTTGAAGGTGTCCCACCGCGGCTATGTGCTGGAGACGGGCCGCGTCACGATGGCCGACGAGGCTCAGAAACTCTTGCACGATCCCCGCGTGCGGGCCGCCTATCTCGGCGAGTAGTGCGTGGCTTCTATAACAACGTCATTCCACCGGAGGCCCCGCGATGTCGAAACCCGAAGAACAACTCGCCAAGCTGCACCTGATCCTGCCGAACATCCCCAAACCGGTCGCTGTGTACAAGTCGGCCGTCCGCGTGGGGAACCTTGTGTACGTCTCCGGGCACGGCCCGCTGAAACTCGACGGCACGACCATGCTCGGCGTTGTGGGGAAAGACCTGACGCTCGACCAGGGTAAGGATGCGGCACGACAAACGGGCCTCGCCATCCTCGCGACGCTACGGAACTTCCTGGGTTCGCTCGACAAGGTGAAGCGGGTCATCAAGTCGTTCGGCATGGTGAACTGCACGGCCGACTTCAAGGATCACCCGAAGGTGATCAACGGCTACTCGGAACTGCTGAAAGAAGTCTTCGGCGAGGACGCAGGCGTCGGCGCACGCAGCGCCGTCGGGCACAACTCGTTGCCGAACGGCATGGCCGTGGAGATCGAGGCGATTTTCGAAGTGGAGTAAACGAAGCGGCCCGCGCTTCCGCGCGGGCCGCTGGTCACGACGACGAAGTTACTTCACGACAGGGAAAAGACCCTTAACGGACGCCACGACTCCTTCCGTTCCATCCCGTTCCGAGATGAGCGGAATGCCCATCATCTCGGCGAACTGAATGGCCCGATCGTGCGGCACGGCCGATAAAAGAACGACCCGCGATTTCCGCGGCATCGCATTCACGATCTTCGCGGTCGCGAGAGGGTCGTTACCCAGATAAGGGACGACCACGATGGCCGTACACTGCCCGAGCGCGGCCCGGCGTGCGTCTTCCCCTGTGGACGTGGTCAGTACGTCCCACCCGAGGGTGCGAAACTGATGAGCCACATTGGCGGCAAACAGGGTCGGCCCGAGGCCGAGAACAATCCGCGTTCGCTTCTTCTGATCGGTCGGTGGCGTGAGGCAGGTCGTGGTGCAGTTCGTTGTCGGTTTCATTTTGTCCATCTTCTCCGGTCTCTCATTGTACCGGACCACTCGAGAGGTCTTTCCCATTAGTTCGAAGAGAAGCATCAAAACTTGCGCCGTGACCTAAAAGAATTGTGCCGGCCGACTCCGAATCCGTCTAAATGAATGTTCGGGGATCACATTAACTCCTTGTTCCAACAAGACTAGAACCGCGACCATCGAGCGATACAACATTTTTGTCCGAAACGTGCGATCGCGAAGTTTTCGTTCCCAGGTGGTTCGATTTGAACCACCGAGGTGTACAAACGCGGAACAGATCACCGGGATGTCGTAACGACCGTCCCGGTAACGATTCACCGACTTCCTCACTTTCCCGAGGTCTTTAGCCATGGCCAAAGCGCGTATTTCCATCGGCACCTGGGCGTACCTGTTCAATCAGGAGACGCCGACGAACGACTTCCACGTCATCCTGCACAAACTGCAAGACCTCGGGTACGACGGGGTCGAACTCGGCAGCTTCGGCCCGCACCCGAGTCCGGCCACGCACCCGACGAAGGCCAGCCGGCAAAAGCTCAAAAAAGAGATTGCCGACCACGGTCTGTCGCTTTCGGCCGTCG
>JBBQCQ010000652.1:0-2862 GCA_038318835.1 Gemmatales bacterium
CGCCTCGCCCGGTTACTTGTAAATCTTTGCCCGCACATCGTCGGGCAGGTGTCGCGGCACGGGCAGTGCCATCTGGAATAGCACGAGGTCCCACACCTGGGCATCGGACAGCATCGCTTCCCCCACGCCCGGCATCCCGGATGGCGGGATGCCACATCGCACGCGGCGGAACAGGTCGAGCGGCTCGCCACCGGCCCGGTAGGTGCCGGCACTCAGATTCGCCGGCCGCACGGCTACGCCCCACTCGTCGTACAGGTAGTGCGTCTCGCGACCGTAGTCACGGTGACAACTCGCACACCCGGCCATCTGAAAACTCGCGAATCCGCGACGAACCGCCTCATCGTAAACCGTATCCAGACCGCCGGCCTTAACTTCGAGGGTCGGTACGTTCGGGCGGACCACCTTCGCGTCAGCCTCGGCGAAACGCTTCGCCCATTGCTTCAACGTCAGTTCCGCTAACAGTTCCGGCGTTTCGGTCAAGCCTTCTTCACCGAGAACCGCAGATAGCAGGTCGGTTTCAACACGCCCGCGGAGGGAAAGGAAGAACGTGTACGCCACGACCGCGTCGAGTTGCTCGGCCGGCAGCATCGCGAAGCCCGGCATCGAGTTGCCGGCGATGCCCACCTTCACCATCGCCGTCACGTCGTCCCGCGTCGGCAGGCCGGCCGTGCTGGAAATGTACTTGAACTTCGCCAGCCGGAAGTCCCGGGGGTGCGGATACACATACAGCCCGGTCGGGCCGCGGCCGTCGCCGGTGCTGCCGTGGCACTGGGCACACTTCTCCTTGTACACGCGGCTGCCGACGGCCAGTTTGTCCGGCGTCAGGCCGAGCGCGTCGGCTGGCACCTTCGGGGCGGCCGGCGTGCCGAACAGGTCGTCGAGCACGGCCGCCAGTTTGTCGCGTTCGGCCTTCGGCAGCTTCGCTGGCTCGTAGAGCTTGCCGCCCTTGTTCGCCAGGTCCGCAATCGACTCATCGAGCTTGCCGCTGCCGTGCAGTTCGCTCGGCGGTGTGGGCGGTAGCTTCGCGATGATCGGGTCGCTACGCAACAGGAAGCGCAGACTCGGGTCGTAGCCGGACGGGTCGTCCGCCGACCAGACGGCAACGAGAAGGGCGAGGACTGTCCCGGTCGCCAGGACAAGGCCCCCGCCCAGCAGGATGACGTTTCGGGTTCGCATGGTCGAAGTCCGACCGCGTCGCCATTAGAACGCGTAATACTGGCGGGTGAGGTAGTCGGTGAGCGTGAACAGGAACAGCAGGAACGTCCAGAAGACTGCGGCGGCGGCCGTCAGCCAAGTGAGTTTGTCGCCGTGGCGGAGGTCCATGAAGAACACCGTCAGCACGATCCCCTGCGTGCACGCGACCGCGAGGCTGACCCACACCTTGGCCGGGCCGAGGTCGGTGAAGCCGATGAGCGTCGCCATGCACGCGAGGCCGGCGAGAATCAGGAAGATCAGCGTGCTGCCGCCAATCGTCGCCGGCGGTTGATGATCATCTTCGAAGACAATCGGCTTTTGAACGTGTTCGGACATCGCAAGTATCCCGTGAAGCCACCGGCGAACCAGTGGGTGAGTGCCTTAAAAATGCAGGTTGTCCGCCGAGTGGCTGCCGGCCATGTACAGCAGCGGGAACAGGAAAATCCACACGAGATCGACGAAGTGCCAGTATAGGCTCATCACCTCGATGTAGATGTACCGCTCGGTCGGCACGAAGAACCCCATCTGCGTGAGCAGCAGTTGCCACACGAGCAAGCCCAGGCCGACGATCATGTGGACGACGTGCAGACCCGTCATGCTGTAGTAGAACATGAAGAAAATCTGCACCCGATCGCGCTCATTCCAGGTCATCTTGTCGCTGATCGCCTTCGCCTTGCCCTCTTTGTGTTCGAGGACGTGCTTCAGGTTCACCGCGAAGACGCTGACTTCTTTCAGGATCGGCTTGCCCGACTCATCGACGGTATCGACGAGTTGCTTCTGCGGGCCGGGCACGAGGCCTTCTTCGATGTCGCCGTAGTATTCGCGGCCCTTGAAGCCCAGGAAGACTGTGCCCAGGACAATGGTCGCGAGTAGCCACAACTTCAGGCCCATCTGGTCGCCCTTGTAGGCAGACCGAATGCCGAGCGTGATCGTGAAGCTGCTGCTCAAGAGCAGGAACGTGTTAATCGTGGCGATCAACGGGTTCAGGGCCGTGCTGCCGGCCTCGAACTCCTTCGGGTACCAGATGCGATACGCGGTGTACGCGCACAGCACGCCACCGAAGAACAGCACTTCGGTCACCAGGAACAGCCACATCCCGAAGCGGACGCTGGCGTGCTGCTGGCGAATATTATTGAAGTGGTGCCCGACGATCGGCGGGCGGGTCGGGTGCGTTCCGACGGTCGGTTGCTCAGTGGCCACGAATCACCCCTCCTTCGACCACCGGGTGGCCGTTCGTCCCGTTGTGCGTGTCGGTTTCCAGTGCGTACCGACTCGGTAGTGCGTATTCGTAGGGGCCGTGCGTGACGATCGGCAATTCCTCAAAGTTGTGCGGCGTCGGCGGGCTGCCGATCTGCCATTCGAGGCCGGTCGCTCGCCACGGGTTCGGCCCGGCGTTGCGGCCGAAGAACAGACTCGCGGTGAGGTAGAACACCGGCATGGCATACCCGATGCCCTGGATCGTCGCCCCGGCGGTAGACAGAATTTGCCAGAGTTGGAACTCCGGCGGGTAGTACGGATACCGCCGCGGCAGGCCGTGGTAGCCGGCCACGAACTGCGGCAGGAACGTCAGGCTGAAGCCGACCAGCATCACGACCGCGGCCAGACGACTCCAGAAGTCGGAGTACATCTTGCCCGTCATCTTCGGCCAGTAGAAGTGCAGCCCCGCTT
>JBBQCQ010000653.1:0-2862 GCA_038318835.1 Gemmatales bacterium
CCATGACCTTCACCCGCTCCTTCGGGGTGTCGGGTTCGCAAATCATGATGTTCGCGGGCTTCAGGTCGCGGTGAATGATGCCTTGCTCGTGGGCGGCTTGCAGCACGTCGCACAACTGCGACACGATCCGCGACACGCGGCCGAACGATAGGCGGCCGTTCTTCTGAAGGAGGCTTTCGAGGTTGACGCCCTTGACGTACTCCATGACGATGCACGAGCCGTACTCGTCGGTCATGCTGGCGTCGTAGAGGGTGACGGCGTTGGGGTGCTGGAAGCGGGCCATGACGAGCGTTTCGCGCTGGAACCGCTCGCGGAATTTGGCATCGCTGGCGACGTGGTCGTGCATGATCTTGACGACGACCGTCCGGTTCAGGTCGGACTGCCGAGCGAGATAGACCTTGCCCATGCCGCCTTCGCCGAGGAGCTTTTGGGCTTCGTACCGTCCTAAAAACATCCGTCCGATCATGAAGTCCCGCCGTCTCGGGCCAGGTCGCGGTCAAGGGGACTTTAGGTCGGAAACGGGAGGAACGCCAATTTCCCTGCCGCCTTTACGGCCGAAGGGGGTCGGCCGGCGAGATGAGTTAGCACACGCGGACGAATTCCCACGTCGGGCGCGGAGGAGGATTCCACCCAGGGCGAAAATCAGGCGAGCCGAACTCCGTGAGGAGTCGGGTGAGTGACATTCACCAGACTCCTCACGGAGTTCGGCTCGCCAGGACGAATTCTTCCGCAACCCGGCCCCAGCCCCGTTAATACGTCGCTCGCCAGGAGATGGACACGCCGTGGGCGTAGAAGCCTTCGCGGTCGAAGGTCACGTTCGGCGACCGGGGGCCGGTGAGTGCATTGAACGATGGGCTGAGCGGCACGACGCGGGTGTTGATCGACTGATCGAACTGCTGGCCGGGGCGGGCCACGTTCCCCAGATAGTAGAACTGGTAGCCGAGCACGAGTTGCGTGCCCTTGGTCAGGTTCACGCCGACCTGGGCACCGACGTCGGTGGCGATGGTGAACCGATTCGTGGTGAAGCGGCCGATGTTGCCGTTGGCGTTCGTGCCGGCCGCGAGCAGACCGCCCGGAACGCTCTGGGCCATGGCCCCTTCACCCCGCGTCTCGCCGTCGATCTGCAGGATTTGGTGGGTCGATCCGAAGGCCAGCTTGGGCGTGAGGGCGATGAACCCGAGGCGGTGCTTCCACTGGACCCGTGTGCCGATTTCGCCGCCGTAGAACTGGTTGCGGGTGTAGGCCCGGTCGCGGATCATCACGGTCGTGCCGCCGGCGAAGGGGGACCCGCCGTTCATGTTGAGGCTGGCCGGCAGGGCGGTCCGCTGGAACAAACTGAGAGACTCGTCGAGGTCGTAGTATCGGAAGCCGTACATAAGATCGACCTGCCACATGTCGTCGGCGAGGACGTTCCGGCGGAGGTGGCCGCCGAGGCTGGCCAGGCGGGCGGTGACGGCCGTGGCCATCGACCCGCTGAAGGTGCCGAGGTTTGAGGACGGGTCGCTGTTCGCGACCGTCGATACGGCCCGGACCTGACTCGGGTCCGATGCGCCCACGTCGAAGAACGGGCGGTTGATGGTCAGGCCGCCGGCCCCGCCCGCGATGGTCTGGAAGCTCGA
Source organism: Gemmatales bacterium (assembly GCA_038318835.1). Classification (GTDB taxonomy): domain Bacteria; phylum Planctomycetota; class Planctomycetia; order Gemmatales; family Gemmataceae; genus Limnoglobus. The sequence goes on from JBBQCQ010000653.1 coordinate 1,620, forward strand.
CCGGTGCTCGGTGATGAACCCATCGACGCCGACGCCGATGGTGTGGTTCTTGTTCAGCCACATGCCGCTGTCGATCTTCAGGCCGAGATACTTGCCGAGTTCGTCCCCGCCATCGAGCAGAACCCTGTTCGGTTGGCCATTCAACCCGCCGACGGCCAGCGGGAACGACGAACGCTGCGGCTGGAACCACAGGAGCAGGGCGCTGTAGCTCATCCACACCGGCTCCTTCGGCCCGAGGGGCATGGCCCCGGCGCACCCAGGGTCGGCACAGTTCGGGTTCACGTCGCCGCATGTCGAGCAGCCCAAGAGCGGTGCGGGCGACGGTGGGGCAATCTCGACGGGCATCGCTGGCAAGAGGGGGGCGTTCGGCGTCGGGGTGGGCATTGGCATCGGCGGGACCACCTCGCGGTTCGATCCCTCGCCCGGTTTCACGGCCGGCAGCATCGGCAGCGGCGGCACGTCCGGCTTCAGAGCTGGTACGGGAGCCGCCGGCGTCATCGGCTTGGGTAAAGGCGGTGCCTGCCCGTGGGCGGTCGTCAGTCCGCCACTGATCCCCAGCCCCACGGATGCCAACCAACCACGGAGGGATGTCCGCATAACCTTGGCCCCCGAACGACGGACGCCCAGGGGGCAGTCCGAACTTGTCTTGAATCCGATTCGCGTGAGCGTCGCGACCGACACCCGGCGTTCCTCTTCAACATCGTCCGGACAGAGTAATCATCTTGAGACATACATCTGCGAGAATGTGCGAAGTCGGTAGAATCGGCTTAGCTTGCCATCCGTTCGGTCGGCCCGCGGGGTTTGAGCAGATCGGGAAAAACGGTCGAGCCGACGGCGTTCCCGTAATCTGACGGTTGTTGAGATTCGTATTCCTGTCGGCTATAGTCAATCTGCGTCCGGCCCCGTCGTCCTCCGAGGTGTCAGCATGGCCAGTAACGAACCCACGTGGCGCGGGGCAGCCGGCGGCGGTCCACGCACGGGCAAGAAGGTCGGCTGGAAAGAGGAAGACCCGCAAACCGCCGGCGGCGGGGGCAAGCGCCGGGCGAAGATGATCTTCCTCGGCGTCGGCGGAGTGGCGGCCGTCGCCGGCATCGTCTGGCTCATCCTCCTGCTCATGGCCGGCAAGCGGCCGGGCATCATCACCATCGCCGCCGACCCGGCCGACGACGCCAACCGCGGTATCGCCCGCCTCGACGTGCCCTACGACCCCTACGGCTGGCTGAGCGCTCAACGACTGCTCGAC
>JBBQCQ010000654.1:0-2859 GCA_038318835.1 Gemmatales bacterium
CATCCCGGCCCTGGCCGACCTGGAGATTCCGCTGGAGCAAGTCGTCGGCGTCGGCGACGCGGAGAACGACCACGCCTTCCTGACGCTGTGCGGCTGTGCCGTGGCCGTGGCGAACGCGCTACCGGCCGTGAAGGAACGGGCCGACTTGGTGACGGCCGGTGCCCGCGGCTTCGGCGTCACCGAACTGATCGACCGCATGTTGGCCGACGACCTCGCGGGGATTGGCCGTGCGCCGGGGTGATTGGTTTTGGAAGAAGAGTTTTAGCCGCAGATGCACGCAGAAAACGCAGATCCGAAAAAAAGCCCGATCAGACTCGATTTTGTTTTTAATCTGCGTTTTCAGCGTGCATCTGCAGCCAAACGATTTTAAGAACTGAGAATCAGGGAGCTAACGCTCCCCGCTCGCCTTAGCGGCGAGTCGTCACTTCGTGTCTTCCTTCTGCCCTTCCGGTTCCGGCGGCTGTTTGCCGTACTTCGCGACGTACTCGGCGGCGAATTTCTCCTGCAACTTCGGGTCGCAGACGAAGCACTGACTCTTCGCACGCTGGTGGTCCTTGCACCAGTCGCCCTTGTCCTGGAACGCCTTGGCGACTTTCGCGCTGCACATGCTGCAATCGTCCTCCTTCACGCCGTGTTCGTCGCACCACCACGTCGCGTGGGCGGTCCCCTTCGGCTCGGCCTTCTCCTTACTTGCCTTCGGGTCGGTCGGCGGCTCGATCTTCTTTTCGCACCCCACCAACAGGCTCAAGCTCAAGAACAGGGCCAGACTCATTCCGAACTTCATGTTGCACTCCTGACGAAGATTGCCCCTTGCGAGGCGGGAATCGGAAGACCACGAACAGCACCCGCAGCACCAGTAGCGACATGACCATCGCCGAGATCACACCGCCGATCACGACAGTCGCGAGCGGCCGTTGCACCTCGGCCCCGACGCCGGTCGAGAAGGCCATCGGCACGAAGCCGAGGCACGCGACGAGCGTCGTCATCAGCACCGGCCGCAACCGTGTGAGGGCCGCTTCCTCGACGGCTTGCTCCAGGTTCCGGCCACGCTGGAGGAGCTGCCGGACGTAGCTGACGAGGATCATGTCGTCGAGCACGGCCACGCCGGAGAGGGCGATGAAGCCGACGCCGGCCGAGATCGAGAAGGGCATGTCCCGCAGCCAGAGGGCGAAGATGCCGCCGACCCACGCAAACGGCACGCCGGTGAACACCCGCAGCGTGTCGAGGACGTTGCCGTAGGTCGCGTAGAGCAGCACGAAGATCATCACGAGCGCGACCGGCACGACGATCATCAGCCGCGTGCGGCCGCGTTCGAGTTGCTCGAACTGCCCGCCGTAGGCGATGTGATACCGCCCCACCGGCAGCGTCACTTTGGCCTTCACGGCGGCTTGGACGTCGGCGACAAACCGCCCCAGGTCGCGGCCCCGGACGTTCGCGGTGATGACGATCCGCCGTTGGCCCCATTCGCGGGTGATGGTGGATGCGCCTTCGACGATCTTGATGTCCGCGACGCGGGAGAGCGGCACGCGCTCGCCGGTCGCCGTGGGCAGTTGAATCGAACCGACCGCCTCGGGGCTGTCGCGCCACTTGTCGGGCAGTCGCACGACGAGCGGGAAGCGATACTGCCCGTCCACGACCTCGCCCATCGGCTTCGAGCCGATGCTCTCGATCAGGTCGAGGACCGCGCGGGCGGGGATGCCATACCGGGCGATCTGGTCCTGCTTCACCTTCACTTGCAGGATCGGTTGCCCCGTGATCTGTTCGAGCACCACATCGGCTGCTCCGGGGATTTCTTTCAACACGCGCTCGATCTCCTCGCCCTTCGCCTTCAGCACGGCCAAGTCGTCGCCGTACAACTTCACGGCCAGGTCCGACCGCGTGCCGGCGATCATCTCGTTGACCCGCATCTCGATCGGCTGCGAGAACGCGAACTGCAAACCGGGGAACGTCCGCAGTTCTTTCTCGACCAGCACCGTCAGTTCGTCCTGTGTGCGGGCCTTCGTCCATCGCTCGCGTGGCTTCAGGCTCAGGAAGATGTCGGTGAGTTCAACGCCCATCGGGTCGGTCGCCACCTCGGCCATACCGATGCGGCACCACACATGGTTGATCTCGTCGGGGAAGGCAGCGAGTAACGCCTTCTCGACTCGCGTGTTCGTCTGCACCGATTCTTCCACGCTTGTGCCGGCCAGGCGAACGACGCCGAGGGCCATTGCCCCTTCCGACAGTTTCGGCACGAATTCGGAGCCGAGGTTCGGGGCGACGAGGCCGAACGCCACGGCGATGATGCCGCCGCCGAACAGCAACACCGCGGCCTTGTGGTGCATCGTCCATTTCAAGATCGGCGTGTACACCGCCTTCACCAGCCGCAGCAGCACCGGCTCGCGTTCCGTCACCCGCTTCGGCAGCAGCAAGCTGGCGAGGGCTGGCATGAGCGTGAGCGAAATCAGCATCGACCCGGCGAGGGCGAAGATCACTGTGAGGGCCATCGGGCGGAACAGTTTGCCCTCGATCCCTTCGAGCGTGAGGATGGGCAGGTAGACGATGAGGATGATCAGTTCGCCGAACAGCGTGGGCTTGCGGACTTCCAGGGCGGCCTCACGGATGACCTCCGTGCGGCTCTTGCCCTCGGGGTTGTGGGCAAGGTGCCGGACGCAGTTCTCGATCATCACGACCGACGAATCGACGACCATGCCGAAGTCGAGCGCGCCGAGGCTGAGCAGGCTGGCGGCGATGCCGAACCGCCACATGCCGGTGAACGCGAACAGCATCGACAGCGGAATGGCGAGCGCGACCAGGAAGGCCGCCCGCAGTTGGCCGAGGAACAGGAACAGGACCGCGACAACGAACAGGCCGCCCTCG
>JBBQCQ010000655.1:0-2858 GCA_038318835.1 Gemmatales bacterium
TCTCTTCGTCCAGCACCGGCCGGAGGTCGTCGAGGGCTTCGATGGCGGGTGGGGTCGGGGGCATGGGTTCGATCTTCCGCTCGCGGGCGCGGGAACGGCTACTTCGCGTGAGAGCTTTTCGCGCGACCCGCACGGCCACGCCGTGCAGCCAGCCAGCCAGCGAGTTTACGTCGGGGGCTTTTCGCCATAGCACGAGGAACGTCGCCTGGAAGGCATCCTCAGCTGCGTGATGGTCGCCGAGGATGCGGCGGCAAACGCCGAGCACGAGCGGGCCGTGCCGGTGAACGAGAGCGGCGAAGGCAGCGTCGCGACTGTCGGCCGCAAGCCGGCGGACCAACTCGGCGTCGGTCAACCCGTCGCCAACGACCCTGCCGGCGAGTTGCTGCAAGACCGTCCCGCGTTCCGCGCGTCCCATGTGTCCCTCCGCCGATTCCCTTCTTGAGTGCCGGGATAAAGGCGACCGCGTACATAAAATGCTCCGGAATCCCGGACTACCGGACAGATGATGTGCCGTGTGCGCACGGACGGTATCAAAGATGAGCAACCCACTGCGCAACGGAATCGCTCGGAGCTGGAAACAGGGGCAAAAAGCGTTGAAAATTCACGATCGGGGCGGAAGATTCCCACGATGCTCGCAACAGAACATTTTTTGAAACGAGTCCCCGCGTTTGGCCCGCCACGTGCAATGTAACAGGACATTGGCGGGATGAAACAAGTAGTAGGTTGAGTGGGCGACAACCTTCTACCGTTCATCCCGCCATTTTTGTTTTTGTCGAATCACCTCTAGCTCAGCGAACGAGCGACCGCCGCCAGTCCTGGTTCAACTCTTCAATCGACTTCCCCGTCAGTTCCTTCCAGACACCGATCTCGTATTTGCCGTCTCGCATGAGAGCGTTCAGCTTCGTGACGAATTTTGGGTCGTAGTTGTCCGAGACGAACGCCAGGAAGGCCGCCGTCGTGCGATAACTCCCGTCATAGCGAGCACGCTCGGGGTTCACCCGGCCGGCCGTGCCCGGCTCGAACTTCCAGAAGCGAATATAGTCGGCCACGCCCTCGACCAGCCAGCCCGGCAACCCGCGTTTCCGGTATTGCTGGACGCAATGGGCCGTCTCGTGAACCATCGCGCCGACGTCTTTCGGGTTCTTCTTGAAGAAGGCCACCGACCCGCGAATGCGATTGCCTGCGGCCTCGGCCACGCCGTTGTAGTCGCTCTTGAAGGCCATGCGGATCGTGGTCGGCGGCTTGTACCCGTCGCTCGCCAGTTCGCGGCAGATCATCGGATACTGCTGCTCGCAGACGCCCACCACCTTCTCAGCCCACGGCCGCATCTCAGGGGCATCGTCCACGTCTAGGAAAATCTCGATCGGATACGCGAACGGTTCGACCCGCTGCTTCGATTCGACGACGATCTCGCTGACCACAAGCGGGCCGAGTAGGTCGTCGGTCGTGCGCACGCGGACCGCCCGGACCTTGCGGGCCGTTGTGTCTTTCGCGGACCCTTTCGCGAACTGGCCCACTGTCTCGAAGGTAGTCCCATCGGTCGAGACTTCCAGCACGCCCGTCGAGAGCCAGTCTTCGTCATTGGTCCGGCCGGTCGCGACGCTCAACGCGGTCACGTCGATCACGCGGTCGAACAGCAGCGTCAGGTGATCGTCTTTCTTCGCCTTGCCGACCGACGCGAAGACCGTCGCGGGCTTGCCATCGAAGGCGAACTGACGGATGTCCCCACCCGCGGTCGGCAGGCTCGACGCGGCGCTCGCAGTTACGGACGTGGTCAGCAGCGTGAGGTAGATCAGCGGGATCATGATGGTCTCGTGAGGGTCGGGAGAGTGTGGCGATGTTCTACCAAATCGTTCTGGCGAAGGATTCATGAGAACTTCCGGGGACCGGGTTTCGCCGTCTGGCCCGGCGTGTTACAGTGGTGGTCGCGTCTGGCCCCGTTCCCGTTTCCGACGAGTGGCGACGATGACTGTGGATCACCAGTATCTTCAGTGTCTGCTTGTTTTGCTCCTCCTTCTGTTCGTACCCACCCACGTTCCCGCGGCCGAACTCGCCGAGACGGAAAAGCTCTTCCTCGCCGGCAAGTACGACGACTGCGCGAAGCTGGCCGCCGACGAACTCGCGAAGGTGGCCCCCGGCGACGAATGGTGGGCACTGAAAATCCGTGCCGAAGTCGCCCGCGGCAAGCTCGACGCAGCCGTTCAGACGCTCGCCCTCGCCCGTCAGCAGTTCCCGACTGATCTCGGCCTGCTTCTTCTCGGCTACGATCTGTTCCACCGCACCGGGCAGGATCAACCGGCCGCGGAGTTGGAGAAACTCATCCGCGAACGAACCCCGCGAACGCCGGCCGAGCGAGTCGGAATGGGCCGCTTCTTGCTGGCCCGTGGGACCGACGCGAAGCAAGTGCTGGACAAGTTTTATACGCAGGTGGCGAAGGCGAACCCGGAGTTCGTGCCCGTCGCGTTCGCCATCGCCGAACTCGCCCTCGGCAAGAGCGACCGCGGGTTCGCGGCAGACGTGCTGCTGAAGGCTCCGAAGGACGCCGCCCGCGATCCGCACTTCCATTACCTGCTCGCCCGCATCTTTGCCGAGGATGAGCGCGCCCGAGCCACGAAGGCCGTCTCCGACGCGCTCGCGATCAACCCGCACCACGTCGAGAGCTTGCTGTTCCAGGCGGACCATCAGATCGACGCCGAACAGTATGCGGCCGCGCTCGCCACCCTCGGCCGGGTGATGGACGTGGACCCCGGCGAACCGCGGGCATGGGCACTGCGGGCCGTACTCGCTCACTTGCAGAACGACGCTACCGGTGAAGCGAAAGCCCGGCAAACGGCCCTTGTGCGATGGCCGGCGAACCC
>JBBQCQ010000656.1:0-2844 GCA_038318835.1 Gemmatales bacterium
GCCCGTGCCCAGGCCATGCCCGCTTCGCCCGCCCGGCAGCACTCCGAGATGAGCGCGACCTCATCGTCGTCCTTCGCCCGCCGCAGTTCGCCGATGAGGCCGAAGAGTTGCGGGGCCATCGCGTCGGCGATGCTATCGTGAATCCGCCCGCCGGTGCCGGCCGCGTCCACGATCGGCCGCAGGATCATCCGCCGCGGCCCCTGCCCCGGCGAGATGCCGTCGTACCACTTGACGGCCGTCTTGTTCGTCACGTGGACCGCATCGACAGACTTCGGCAGCCGGGCGTCGTAAAACAGCGAGGCCTCGCCGTCCGGTTTCAGCAACAGCAACGCGCCGTAGTCGGCCCCGAGACTGAACGGGTCTACGTAGAGGTTCGCGAAGTATCGCAGGTGCAGCGGGTCGCCGAGCAACAGTGGCCCAGTCGGGGTTAGACGTTCGAGCAATCGCCGCCGTCGGGCGGCACAACCTTCGGCCGTCAACATGATGCCACCTCCGGTGAAGGGTTCCCGACAGAGTATCCGACTTCGCGGGTTATGGAATGCCCCCGGTCGCGGTTGCGACAGTATACCAACCCATGCCCCTCGAACCCCCGGTGATCGTGGCAACCGACCTGCTCGACAAACGCGAAGACCGCATCCGCCGGATGTTCGGCGAAATCGCGCCGTGGTACGACACCCTCAACCACCTCCTCAGCCTGAACATCGACAAGCGATGGCGGACGACCGTGGCCCGCCGTGTGCCCCCGGTCGGCGATGTCCCCATCCTCGACCTCTGTACCGGCACCGGCGACCTGGCACTGACCTACGACCGGGCCGCGAAAGGAAAGGTGCCGATTGTCGCGGCCGACTTCTGCCACGAGATGCTCGTGCGAGGGATCGCGAAGGCGGCGAAGGCCGGGGCGGCCGACCGGGTGCAGTTCGTGGAGGCCGACGCGCAACACCTGCCCTTCCCCGACGACACGTTTCAGATCGTGTCGAACGCCTTCGGCCTGCGGAACGTGACCGATACCGATGCCGGACTGCGCGAGATGGTGCGGGTGACAAAACCCGGCGGCCACCTCGCGATTCTCGAATTCTCGAAGCCGATGAACGGCTTCTTCGGCAAGCTCTACCTCGGGTACTTCCGCACGATCCTGCCGCGGGTGGGGCAGTTCTTCAGCCGCAACAACCAGGATGCGTACAAGTATCTGCCGGCCAGCGTGCTCCGCTTTCCAGATGGCGAGGCGATGGCGGCGAAGCTCCGCGACCACGGGCTGATGAACGTGACCTTTTTGCCGCTCACCTTCGGCATCGCGACCTTGTATGTTGGTGAGAAGCCGCCGCGTGCGGGTTGACACCGATCGGGAATCGCGATGCCGTCGTCCTCTCACCTGTTGGTCCGGGCCGCCCGTGGCGAAACGATCGACCGCGTGCCCGTCTGGGCGATGCGGCAAGCCGGGCGGTGGGACCCAGAGTTTAACAAAGTGCGGGCCGGGTTGCCGTTCTTCGAGTTCTCGGAGAACGTCGAAAAAGCCCTGCTCGGCACGCTCTGCCCGCGACGGCTCGGCGTAGACGCGATCATCCTCTTCTACGACATCACTACCCTGCCCCTGGCGATGGGCCTGCCGTTCGAGTTGAAGAAGGACATCGGCCCGCAACCCGACCGCCCGATCCGCACCCTCGCCGACCTCGAACGACTGAACCCCGACCCCTCGCCGGATAGTTACGGCCACATCCGGCAACTGTTGCGACGGGCGAAGGAAGAACTGCGGGGCGAACTGCCGGTGATCGTGTTCGCGGGGTCGCCGTTCACGGTGGCGACGTACTGCATCGGTACCGGCAAGGACGTGGCCGCCACCCGCCGCTTCGCGGCCGAACAGCCGCAGGTGTGGGACGGCTTGCTCGAACGCTTGACTGTCGCGACTAGCTCGTTCCTACGCACGCTCATCGCCGACGGGGCCGACGTGTACCAGCTCTTCGACTCGTGGGCCGGTATGCTCACACCCGCTGAATACGCGCGATGGGCGCAACCCCAGCACACCGCCATCCTGCGGGCGGCGACCGGGGTGCCGCGTATTTTGTTCGTGAAAGAGTGCCCGTACCTCGACCAGATGGCCGCGACCGGGGCGGAAGTGATTAGCCTCGGCAACCGGCACGATCTTGCCGCGGCGCGACAGCAGTACCCGCACCTGACCTTCCAGGGGAACGTCAACGAAGAGACGCTACGAACCGGCACGCCACACGAGGTAGAAGAAGCCGTTCGGGCGTGTCTGCGGGCGGGTGACGGGCAACGTCATATCCTGAACCTGAACCACGGCGTTGGCAAAGAGACGCCGGTGGCCAATTTTGAAGCCTACATCCGGGCCGCGAAAGCGGGCCTCTGACCGGGGGAAGCCGCGATGCCCCGTGCGATCCTCGTTGCCTGCCTGCTTCTTGCCGCCTCGTCGGTCGGCACCACTGCCGAGCCGTCGGCCGACCCCGTGACCCTCCAAGAGCGGATGAAGAAGCTCATCGCACGGGCTGACACGTCGGTCGTCGCCCTCGTCGTATCGCACAATCCCCGGCACGACGCCCCTAGCCCAACGCAACCGTGGAAGCTCGGCGAGTATCAGTCCCCGAACGCGATGCTGCCCACGCTGCGGCTGCCCGAACGGGACAAACTCGACCTGAGCGACCCGCGGAACACCGGCGATTACACCATCGGCTCGGCCGTGGTCGTTGACGCCGATCAGGGGTTGGTGCTAACGTGCTTCCACCTCATCGACGGCGCGCGGAAGGTCTACGCCCGGCTGCCCGGCAACACCGGGGCTTACGCCGACATTGTTGCGGCCGATGCCCGTAGCGACCTGGCCGTGCTACGACTGAA
>JBBQCQ010000657.1:0-2829 GCA_038318835.1 Gemmatales bacterium
GCCGACGATCGGCACGCTGACTTCGTCCATCACCACATAGCCTTGCAGCAGGAAGAACAGGTGCGAGTAGCCGCTGATGGTGGTGAAGCGGTTCGGGCTGCCCGTCACCTGCCCGGCCGTGTCCGCGGTGTTGAACTCCCGCGGGTAGGCCCAGAAGATCGTGGGGCGCTTCTCGCCCTCCTTGTAGTCGGGCGGCAGGTAGAGCGTGAAGGACACCGGCACGCCGTCGGGCCGCTTCGTGGTGACGAGTTGCTTCTGGATGCCACGCAGGACGGGGGCCGGGTCGGGGAACGCGGTGATCGGCGTTTCCTTGTCGCCCACACGGTAGAAGTAGTTGCCGGGGTCGGTCGGCGACTCGCGGCGGACGAGCAGCTTCGTGCCGTCGTCGGTCAGGGGCGACGCACTGGCGTACTCGTGTTCGCCGCACGGGAAGAGTCGCTCGGCCTTCTTCGTGGCGATGTTGAAGCGGTCGAGGAACGGCCGGTCCCCTTTCGGCGTGGCCCCGATGCCGGTGAGGAACAGCGCATCGTCCACCACCCACAGGGCGACGCGGCCGTTCGGCATTCGCTTCAGTTGCGGCGTGCCCGGGTCGTTGTAGCGGTCCTGAATCGAGCGATCAAAGACGACCGTCGGCTCTCCGGTCGGGTCGGCCAAGTTGCGGAGCACGGTACGGGTCCAGCGGCGGTCGCGGTCGTAGTCCGTCACCAGCAGGCGGTCGCCGTCCGGGAAGTGGCCGAAGCCGGAGAATCGGTGTTCGATCTGGAAGATTGGCAACGCGAGTGCCTGGAACGGTGCCTGCAAGGCGAACACCTGTTCACGGTACGGAACCTTCATCTTAGGGTCGCCGCCGTCGAGTGCCTCGACCCACATCAGCACGGCGTCCTGCGTCGGCTGCCAGCTCACCTGCCGCGGGCCGATCGGCACGCCTTCGATGGGCACCTTGTCCTGCAACGGCAGGTCGGCGATCGTTCGCACGACCTTCGCGGCGGCGTCCCAGACTTCGACCACCTTCGGGAAGGACGACGCCGGGTAGAGGTACGAGAACGGCCGCTTCAGCTTCGTCACCAGTCGGTATTTGCCGTCCGGCGAGTGCGAGGAACTGGTGTACAGTCCCGGCGGGCCGCTGAGTTGAACCGTCCCCGTAGCGAAATCGACAATCGCGAGTTGCGACGTGGCGAAGTGCTCGAAGACGGTTTCGTCGTGGGCGTTCTGGAGCATGTCCTGATACGTGCGCACCGGCCCGGCCTTCCCGGCCGTCTCCTGGATCGTCGGCCCTGGCGGGGCGAGCGGGGCATCGGGCACCTTGCCGCGGTTCGCCGGCACCATCCGCACCTGAATGCGATTCGAGTCGGCCAGCCACAAGATCGGGTCGCCGAGCGTGGCGTTCAGCGTGACGCCGGGCACCTTCCGCAACTTCGCCGTTTCCACATCCCCGACCCACAGTTCGATGGCGTCGGGGGTGGTGACGCTAACGGCGATTCGTTTGCCGTCCGGCGACCAGTCGGGGAAATCGACCTTGCCCGGCGGCAGTGCGATCGGCCGCGAGGGGCCGCCCTCGACCGGCATCAGCGTGAGGGCCGTCACCCGCGGCGGGCGGGCGGGGCCGCTGGTCTTCGGGTTCAGGCGGAAGCCGGCGAGCCGCAGTTGCGGTTCCGCGAGTTCGGCGATGCCGGAGTAGCGGGCTGTCTGGATGAGCAAGAGCGTATCGCGGGTCGGGTTCAGGCTGACGCCCGGCGACGGCTCGGCGTTCAGCACGTCGAGAATGGCCTGCGGCGGCTTCTGGTAGGTGGCCTGCCCGGTCACGTCCTGGGCGGCGAGTGCGAATAGCGCGAGGCTGACGGCGGCCTGGGTGGGGGTCATGTCTTCGTCTCCGGTCATGGGTCGATCCGTCGCAGGGCGTGGAGAGTCGCGTTAGTGTATTCCGGGGGAGTGCGGAGTGCGGAGGGGCAACCCGTGACCGCGTGCCGCGAAGCCGGATTTTATTTTCCACTCCGCAGTCCGCAGTCCGCACTCCGCACTCCGCACTCTCATGTATCATCACTTGCATGAAGACCATCGCCACGATTGTCACACCGCCGCACGTGTGCAGCTACCTGCCGGACCGGCTCGCGACGCTGCGGTACGAGTTCGTCAGCGATCTCACGCCGGCCGAGTACGAGCCGTTGATGCACGCCAACTGGCGGCGGTTCGGGCACTCGATCTTCCGGGCCGAGTGTGTCGGCTGCTCCATGTGCCGGTCGATTCGCGTGGACGTGGCAAAGTTCCTCCCGAATCAGAGCCAGAAGCGGGCGTGGAAGGCGAACGTCGGCATCGTATCGCTGACCGTCGGCCCGCCGAGCGTGACCGACGAGAAACTCGCCCTGTACGACCGCTATCACCGCTTCCAGAGCGATCACGTCGGCTGGCGGGACCGCGACCCGAAAAGCGAAATGGACTACATCGAGACGTTCGTCGATCACCCCTACCCGACGCAGGAGTGGGTCTACCGCCTCGATGGCCGGCTGCTCGGCGTCGGCTATGTGGACGACCTACCGGCCGGCCCGTCGGCCATCTACTTCTACTACGACCCAGAAGTCCGCGACCGCTCGATCGGCACCTTCAACGTGCTGTCCATCCTCGCGTTCGCCGCGGCGAACCAACGGCCGCACGCCTACCTCGGCTACTTCGTCGAAGGCTGCCGCTCGCTCCAGTACAAGGCGAACTTCCGGCCGAATCAACTGCTGAACCCCGACGGCTCGTGGTCGGACTACCGGAAACAGTAACGGCGAGCCGAGCACCGGAAGGTACCGGGTGAATATCGGTGCCATTCACCCGGTACCTTACGGTGCT
>JBBQCQ010000658.1:0-2823 GCA_038318835.1 Gemmatales bacterium
GGACCGCGTGATGTTCGGCGGCGACTGGCCGGTGGTCCTCGCGGCCGGCAGCTACGCCGACTGGTTGACCGCCCTGCGGCAGATCATCAAGGACAAGCCGGAGGCCGACCAGAAGAAACTGCTGCACGACAACGCGGTGAAGTTCTATGGGCTGGCGTGAGGGAGCGGCGATGAAGGAACAGGAGTGGTTGGCGTGCGACGACTCGACGCCAATGCTGGAATTCATCGTAGGACAAGCGAGCGACCGCAAACTGCGGTTGTTCGCGTGTGCCTGCACGCGCGCTGTCCGCGAATTACTCTGGGTCAACTTCTACAGCAAACTCGCGTTGCAGAGAGCAGAAGAGTACGCTGAAGGTAAAGGAACCCCCGAAGATCTTCTCGCCGCTCAGAACGATGTTCGAGATCGTCTCGAACTTTACGGTGCCGAACCGATCTACGATGCTTCCTTTTGGGCGTGTGGGCCGAACATTGCCGAGGATCTGAGCGAGTGCGCTTTCTACGCCGCCAACACGTCGATGAAGTTGATTCAAGATGAGATCGAAGCCTACAGAGTGCGAGCGGAGGCCGTGCGGCAACAGTCGCACTTCTTGCGAGATGTCCTCGGCCCGGTGCTGTTTCGATCCATCCTCCTCGACCCTAGGTGGCGGACGTCCACGGTCGTCGGACTCGCGGAAGCAATCTACGCCGACCGTGCCTTCGACCGGCTGCCGATCCTGGCCGACGCGCTGCAAGACGCCGGGTGCGAGGACGCCGACATCCTCGCGCACTGCCGCGGCGACGGGCCGCACGTCCGCGGATGCTGGGTCGTCGATCTCGTGCTGGGGAAGCAGTAGGCTCACGCGGACCCGGCTTCAAAGCCGGGCCGAGCACCGCTCCGCGGCAAGCCCCGTGAACGGGGCTAAGTATGGTCTTCAGGCCTGTTCACGGGCCTTCCCACGGAGTGGTACTCGGCCCGGCATTCATGCCGGGTCGCCCATCGCCGACAGAGAGGTTCTCGCATGACCAACACCGTCACCGTCTGGGGGTCGGAGTGGCTGGAGCACTTGCCCGCCCCGCTGCCGGGGTTGTTCGGCTGGTGCGAGATGCGGAGTGCGGGCGGGCCGCGTCGGTTGGTTTCGTATGACTTGAATTCCCCACATGTCCGCGAATGGGTCGAGGAACGCGGCGTGCGGAAAACGCTGTCGTCGCTCGAACACCTCAGCGAAGCCGTCGGACTCCTCGCCAGTGTGAGTGCCGCCACCCCGATCGCCACCGAGCGCGAGAACTTCGACAATCGCACGGAGTTCTTGCGAAGCTGGTGGGCGGCCATTCTGCGCGCCATCGAAGACGTGCGAAGGCAACCGGTGCTCGATCCGTCGTGCCTCACGTCCACGGTCGTCTCGCTGGCCGAAGGCATTCACGCTGACCGCGCGTTCGACCGCCTGCCGATCCTGGCCGACGCCCTGCAAGATGCCGGCTGCGAGGACGAAGACATCCTCGACCACTGCCGCACGCCCGGTCCGCACGGCCACGGTTGCTGCGTGATCGACCTGGTAAAGGGAACACCGTAGCTCCTTTCTCCTAACCCTCAACTGCCGCACATCCGGCAGGCTTTCGCATTTCCCCCGGCCGAACGGCACCGCTTTTCGTACTCCTTCAATCGGTGACACATCCTCGTCCGTCTGTCTGGTAGGGAGATCATGGCAAAGGGCGGGAAAGGTCGGAACACCCCACCGGACCCGCACCCCCGGACTCCCGCGAAGACCGGGATTTCGGGGGCGGCCCTCTCCGTGCCTATGCCGCAACCGACTCCCGTAGAACGACTTCTGGTCGAGACATTCGAGCAGATTCGGGACGAACTCGTTAGCACGCTCGCCTACGTGTTAGGAAACCGAGATGACGCGATGGATTCCGCCCAGGAAGCCTTTGTCAAGTGTTGGCGTGCCCGCGAGACGATCAACGAAGTCCTGAATCTGCGTGCGTGGATCTTCCGCGTCGGCCTGAATGCCGCCCGCGACTTCCAGCGGAGCGGGTGGACCAAGCGGGCCAGGCCGTTGATCGCCGAGGAGGTTCTGTTGCCCGCACGGGATACGTCGGCCGCGGAGCAGATCGTGGCGAACGAGAACGTTGCCCGGCTGCGGCAGGCGATCCTGGAATTGCGGCCGGAAGAGCGGGAAGTCTTCCTCTTGCGACAGAACGGCGAGCTAACGTATGAGCAGATTGCCGAGGAGCGCGAGATACCCGTGGGGACGGTGAAGACGCAGATGCGGACGGCCCTGATTAAACTGCGGAAGGTGTTGAACCCCGACGCGGACACGGCAACGGACGAGGTGTGAGGGAACGATGTCGGTCACGTGCGAACACTGTTGCGGGCAACTGCTCGACTTCCTGTACGGGTTACTCGACCCGGCCGACGAAGCCGCCGTGCTCGCGCACCTCGCCCATTGCCCCGCCTGCACGGCCGCGAAGGCCGACGCCGACGGAATACAAGGGCTGATCGCCACCGCGGCGAAGGCCCCCTTCCCCGAAGTCACGTTCGTCATCCCGACCGAGGCAACGCCCGCGGTCGTGCCAGCGAAGCCGTCGCGCCGCCTGTCGTGGGCGATTGCCGCGTCGCTCCTCGTTTGCTCCTTCGGCCTGATGACGCCGGCCCTGCGGGACTACCTCGCCTACCGCGATCAGTCGACGGCCGTCGCCGATGCTTCCGCCAAGCTCGCAAAGATCGAAGCCGACGATGCCGCCCGCCGCGACGACTCCACGCGGACCATCGCCCGACTCGACCGCCAACTGACCGACGCCCGCGAGTCGCTGAAGAAGCAACTGAAGACCTGGACCTCGGCCGAA
>JBBQCQ010000659.1:0-2820 GCA_038318835.1 Gemmatales bacterium
GGTGATTCGTGATTGGACAAGAACCAGCCCGGTCTTTGTCCAATCACGAATCACCAATCACTAACACTAATGACCCTGGGTCGCTCGCGCCGTTGGCGCCCGACCGGCACGGGCACGCACCCGGTCGGCCACTGCCTTGAACGGGTCGGTCACGAACGGCACCACCCGCGGCTCGTACTTCATCTCACCGTCCGGCTTCCGCGTGACCTCGATCTTGAACAGCTTCTCGCTTACCATCGCCGTCACATCGCCGAACGGCGTCGTCAGCCATCGCTGCAAGGTCTGCGACCAGATCGTATAGAAGTCGAACTTCACGTACTGCCCGATCGTGTCCATTTCGCCGGACCCGCCGAGGCTGATGGCCGAGCCGAGCAGGTCCACGTGATCGACCCGCACCCGGTCGCCGCGGATCGTGAAGGTCGCGTGGGCCTCCTCGAACGCGGTCTTGTTCGGGGCTTCCAGCTTCCACGCTTTCAAGAGCGCGACCAGCGGAGGCAGGTTGTAAATGTGGCCGCGGTCCACGTCGGCCTTGCCGTACCCGGTCAGCATGGTGCGGCCCGTGGCCGTGTCGAGGGCGGTCTCCAGCAGGATGCTCCCCTGAGCCGCTCCCTCCAGCTTCGCGCCGCTGCCCAGGTCGTGGAACTTCGCCACGTCTTCCAGTCGTACATCGGTTGCCGTGAGTGCGAGTCTATACCGAACCGGGTCGGAAAGCACAACGCGACCCGTGCCGCCGACGGTGCCGTTGAACAGCGTGCCGTGCAGGTCGGTGAACTTGAACGCCGGCGGCAGGTAACTACCGGGCTTCGTGGCGTCCAACTCCTGCGGGTCGGCGTCGAACGTCGCCTTCACGCCCGTGGCTGGGTGCGACTCAATCAGCACCGAGTCGAGCCACAAGTTCCCGCTGACCCGGCCCAGGTGCGTTGGGTGGTAGCGGCCGGTACACGCGAGCTTGCCGACCGCTTTCTCGCACGCGGCCCCGGCGTCGAACGTGGCCCCGGCCAGGCGAAGTTCCCCCCGCCAAAATAACTCCGGGTCGAGTTCGACGGCCGCCGGCGGCAGGATGGTCGTCGGCACCGGGCCGGCTTCCGGCGTGAGAACCGCGAGGTGCTGAATCGTCAGTTCGGCCGGGCCGCGG
Source organism: Gemmatales bacterium (assembly GCA_038318835.1). Lineage (GTDB taxonomy): Bacteria > Planctomycetota > Planctomycetia > Gemmatales > Gemmataceae > Limnoglobus. The sequence goes on from JBBQCQ010000659.1 coordinate 1,136, forward strand.
AGGTTCATCTCCTTCACGCCGTCGCGCAGGCCGCGGGGCAACGCAGCAATCAGGGCGTCGTCCACCACCAGCGGGGCCACGTCGAACTTGCCGAGGTTCGCCCAGACGCGGCCGTCGTCGTAGAACTGCACGTCGGCGGCGTTCAGGTTGAGTTTCGTCGGGCCGTGCCGGGCGGTGAAGTGTTCGAGCTTCACCACGTCGCCCGCGTACTTCAAGCGGCCGGCCAGGTCGTCGAGGCGGTAGGCGAAGAAAGCCGGCGTGACGCTCGGCCCCTCGAAGTTGAACGCGAGCTTCAGGTCGGTGGCCGGGTCGAAGCCCGTGCCCATCGTCGGCCGCAGGAGAGCCGTCAGTTGCTCCACCGGCGACACAGCCACCGCCGACACCACCGGACCGTCGCCACGCTTCACGACGGTCCCGACCTTCGCCCGGTCGAGCAGGTCCACGTCCACAGCGAAGGACAGTTTGCCGCGTGGTTGCAACACGTCCCACGCCTCGCCGAGTTTGACCGACGACAACGCCTCGCGGAACTGCTCGTCGATGGGGCAATCCTTCCCCCAGACGTGCAGCACCACGTGGCGGTCCTTGCTGTTCGGGATGGGGTCGTTGTCTCCTTTCATCCAGACTGTGCCACCGCCGTGCCGGGCGGTCACGTCGCGAATCTCGATGCGGTCGGTCTCGGGCAGCGGCGCGAGCGAGCCGTTCGGGTGGATCGGCCGCCGTGGGTCGTTCGTCGTCACGAAGATGTTCAGCTTCCCGCGAACCTGATCGAGCGCGTAAGGGAAGGCCTTGTAGTTCACGGTGCCGTCGTACACGTTCAGGCGAAACGTGTTCTCAACGAGGTTCACCCCGGCTTGCTGCTTCACATCCACGGTGAAGTCGCCGCGGCCGGTCGGGTGGAGCGACCGCAACAGGGCCGTGTGCTTCTTCGACGGCAGCGCATCGAACAGGCGGTCGTCGATGGGCACATTGGTGCCGCTGATCCTCAGCGACAACAACGGATCGGGGCCGGGGCCGCGGACACTGCCCTTCACGTCGATCCGTTGCCCGCCGGCCGTGCCGGTGAGTTCGATCTTCGCGTCTTCACCACCGGGTGTGACCGTCTGGCGGATTAACCCGGTCACGTCGGCGAGCGGGTAGCGGAACTTGTCGTACACCAGGGCCAGCTTCGTCGGCCGGAAGTCGAACTCCCGCTTCCACGTCCCCGGTGTCGGTCGGGTGAAGGCGTACCCGACACCCACGGTGCCAGTCGGGCTGAACTTCGCCCGGTACTTCTTCACTTCGTCGGGCAAGCGGTCGAAGAAGGCATCGTCGAGCGTCAGGTCGTGCAGCGTGACTTCGACCCGCTCCAGGGTGTCCTCGAACGCGGTGACGGCCGAGGCCATCGCATCGTCGCCGGTCGGCCGCGAGGCGAGGCGGGCTGGCACTTCCCGCGTCGAGGGGGCCGGAATCGGCACGACCGGCGGCGGGCCGACGAGCGGGCGGGTTTCCAGGTTCAATTCGAGCGTGGCCGGGCCGAGCTTGGCCGACAGCTTCTCGACCGTCACCTTCCCGTCCTTGAACGCGGCCGTCGCCTGCATCGCGTCCAGCGGGGCGGGCAGCAGGGGGTGCTCGAAGCGGCCGTCGCGCAGCGTCAGGTGAACATCGTACTTCGCCGGCTGATCGGGTTCCTTCATGTACTCGGCCTT
>JBBQCQ010000660.1:0-2815 GCA_038318835.1 Gemmatales bacterium
TCGTGGCCGACACGCCCTTCTCGGGGTGAACGCCCGCGTGCGACGCCCGGCCGAAAATCTCGACCTCCCAGCGGTCGGCCCCGATGGCCCCGATGGTGATCTCGCTCGCGGAGCGGCCGTCGATGTTGAACCCGACCGTCGCGCCGCCGAGTTCCTTCGGGTCGAGGTGCTTGGCCCCGAACAGGCCGCTCTCTTCGCGGACGGTGAAGAGCAGCGTGATCGGCGGGTGCGGCAGGTTCTGCCGGATGAGTTCGGCCGCGAGAGTGACGAGGGCGGCGCAGCCGGTGCGGTTGTCGCCGCCGAGGGCCGCCTTCGGGTTCTCGTTGACGACGCGGTTCTCGGCCCGCTTCGGCTTCGCCCCGGCGCACAGGGGCACGGTGTCCATGTGCGTCATGAACAACACACGCGAAGCGTCGGTCGTGCCGGGCAGATCGACGATGAGGTTGCCGGTCTGCGTGGGGGCGGGGATTCGGCTGTGGGCGTCGTCGTAGCGGATGCTGGCGGCCGGCACGCCGACTTCTTTCAGGGCGGCGACGATCTCTTTCCCGATGGCGGCTTCCTCGCCCGTGATGCCCTCGACGGCCAGGAAGCGAATGAGGCGGTCGATGGCGGCAGGCGTGTCGATCGTGAGGGGCGGCATGAGCGGTCGGTCCTGGGTGGGGGGAAGAAAGTCGAAACGGGCGGCCCTACATGGTGCCCCGCAGGGGCACCTTCGCCTCCCACGACACGCCGCCGGGCGTGAATCCGTTCCGCTCGATGGCGAACATGAAGGCAGCGAACGTCCGCGCCCGGGCGATGGGGTCGGCCAGGTAAAGCGACTTGTGATAGTCCCACAAGAACTCGCGGTACTGCTTCGCCTTGATGTAGTCCGAGAGTTGTTGACGGAAGGCGACGTACTTGGCCAGGTCGGCATTGCCCGCGACGTTCTGATTGTTGTCGAAGTCGTACGCGTCGACCACGCCGACGGTGATGGTGTACGCCGTGCCCTTGACCTCGGTCTTGAGCACCTTCAAGTCGTGAATGCCGCCGATCACGCCCTGCAACCCGCGGTCGGAGTTCAGGAAGTACATGGCCTTCGCCGTCGTCGGGTCGCGGTAATTCTTGTTCACGATGGTCCGGGCGAACGCATCGAGTTCGGCCTGGGTGAGCGGCCGCTTCTTGAGTTTCACCTGGGCCTGCACCTTTTGCTGCACTACGCCGACCAGCCGGCCGAACGTCGCCGACTGTTCGATCTCGGCGGCGACCTGCCCAATCAACGCCGGGTCGGCGGACTTGCCGTTCAGGTACATCGTCAGCATCTTCGAGGTCAGCGGACTGAGGCCGGTCGCCCGTTCGTAGAGCGGCATGAAGATGGTGGCGGCCGTGCGGGCTTCGGACAGTGCCCACGACCGGAACGCGGTGTCGGAAATGTCGTTGCCCAGGCCGCTCAGCCAGTCTTCGGTCGCTTTGCCGTAGCTCTGCATGGCCGAACCGAGCTTCGAGAGATCGTCGAGCAGGCCCATAGGTCACGCCCCTTCGTGGCGGTGAGAGAATTGCCATCGCGGTTGGGTAAAGCCGGCGGAGGCGTACCCGGATTCTATTGAATCGCCCTCATCACCGCCGTCACGAATGCGGGCAGGTCGTCGGGCTTACGGCTGGTGATGACGTGGCCGTCGACCACGACTTCCGCGTCCAGCCACGTCGCGCCGGCGTTCACCATGTCGTCCTTGATCGAATGGTAACTCGTCGCTTTGCGACCGCCACGGAGGGCGTCGGTCGAACACAGCACCCACGGGCCGTGGCAGATCGCGGCCAGAATCTTCTTCTGCGTGTGGGCATCCCGCACCAGCTTCAGCATGGCCTCGCTGCGGCGGATGTAGTCGGGGCTGAAGCCGCCGGGGATGATGATCGCGTCGAACTGCGCCGCCGTCACGTCCTTCGCCGCCGCGTCGGACTTGGCCGGGTAGCCGAGTTTGCTGGGGTAGCTCACGCCGGCGTCCGGGCCGACGATCACGACCTTCGCACCGGCCTCGCGGAAGCGGTAGACGGGGTACCAGAGTTCGAGTTCTTCGTACTTCTGCTCGACGAGCACGGCGATGGTCTTGGTCTTCACGGCAGTCCTCCGGGGTTCGCGGGCTGCCGGGTATCTTATCGCCCCTCGGCCTCGAACCGCCGGAGAGCGTTTCGCCACAGCAGAATGGCCCCCCCGATCAGGAACGCCCCGAGAGCTATCGCTGCACCGGCGGCCCCGACCCACGATTCGATCAGATGGCCGGAGGCGGAGAGCGGAGTCGCAACCGCATCGAGGGCGAACGGCAGACTCAGACTCGTCGTGCCGGCGTCGAGGATTTCGCCCGATCCGCCGAGCAACTCGACGGCCCCGCGGACCAGCACCGCGGCCATCGGCGGCAGCAGGAACGCGGCACAAGCGAGGGCCAGGAACCACGTTGCCGCGCGCACGACCGTGACGCAACGGACCGACAGCCACACGCCCAGCGCCAGGAAGAACGCGACCGACGCGGCCAGCAGGCCGAGGTTCAGGAGCAACCCGACAACGGGCACCGACAGGAACGCGGTCGTGACGGTCGTGAAGGCGGCGAAGCCGATGAGCCACGGCCGCAGCCAGCGGAACGCGGCCCACGCCTTCGCCCGTAAGAGGTCGGCCCGGTCCACCGGTAGGGCGAACAGCGAGTCGAGCGTCTGCCGTTGGCGTTCGCGGCACACGCACCCGGTCGCCCGCACGCCGGCCAGCGGGATCACGAGGGCGCCCATTGCGACGCTCGTCACGCGGAACAGCGAGTTCAGCACCTGGCCCGGCCGCTCGCTGGAGACGAGC
>JBBQCQ010000661.1:0-2801 GCA_038318835.1 Gemmatales bacterium
GTTCACCCCGGACGCGAACTACGCCGGGCAGGCCACCTTCACGGCAGCGATCAACGACGGCACGAACCGGAACACCACCGCGACCCTCAACCGGCCGTTCGTCATCACGCCGGTCGCGGACCCCGTCGGCCCGCCGACGGACCGACATCGGGCCGTTCGCCCGTGTCGGCGGTCGGCTCGATGTGACCGTATCGGTCATGGACGACTCGCGCAGCCTGCAAGGCGGCACGCTCATCTTCACGCCCATGCGGGGGTCGGACGGCCAGGTGTACGCGACGGCCCAGGGGCCGCTGTCCATCGGCGGGTTCTCGGTGTCGGGTCAAGCGGCCGGGATTCAAAAGAATCAGCTGAACGTCGGCCGTATCCCGAACGGCGGCGTGGTCGAGAAGGAAGCGCCGGGCACGTATCTGTGTCGCGGCCGGTCGCGGCTGCTGTTGCGAGACCCGGACTTCAACACGGCCCGCCTGATCGCGAAGGCGATCAACATGCACTTCCCGCTGTCGGCAACCGCGATGGACGCCGGCTCGGTGGACCTCGACCCGTGTGTGGACATCACGCGAACGCCGTTACAGTTCCTGGCCGAAGTGGGACTCTTGAGCGTGAAGCCAGACGTGCCCGCCCGTGTGGTCATCAACGAGCGCACGGGCACGGTGGTGATGGGCGGCAACGTCACGATCTCGCCGACGGCCGTGGCCCAGGGCAACCTCTTCCTGCGGGCAACGGAAACGCCGCTGGTGTCGCAGCCGAACGCGCTGGCGGGTGGTGCGACGGCCGTCGCCCCTCGGACGGCCGTGGGGGCAGTGGAGGAACGCAGCCGCCTCGTGCCGGTGCCGGCCGCGACGACCGTGGCCGATGTGGCCCGCGCGCTGAACGCCCTCGGTGTGACGCCGCGGGATTTGATCTCGATCTTCCAGGCGCTGAAGCAAGCCGGGGCGTTGCATGCGGAGCTAGTGATTTTGTAACTGGGATTTGACGTGATTCGAGGCGAGCGGGGGGCGTAAGCCCCCTGATTCTGGTCGGACTCGCACGAGAATCAGGGGGGCTTACGCCCCCCGCTCGCCAAGATGCTGGAAGTCCCTTCCTTCTTCTCCGCCTGAAATTCCAACCCCGCGAACGAAACTCATGCAAATCGCTAACACAATTTCGCCCCTTCCCCTCCCCGATGCGACTCGCACCGCGAAGGCGAGTGCTACGGTTCCGCCAGCGACCGATCCCAAGATTGCCCGCACGGCCCGCGAGTTTGAGGCGACGTTCTTGTCGCTTCTCATCAAGGAAATGCGGCAGACCCTGGACCCGGACGACGGCGGACTGTTCCCCGGCGACGGGGGCGACGTTCAGGGCGGGATGTTCGACCTGTTCCTGAGTCAGCACCTGGCCGACGCCGGCGGGTTCGGCCTCGCGAGTGTCCTCGAAAAACAACTGCGGCCCGTCACTCATGCGTCCGACGCCCGTCCCGAATTTCCAGCAGGCGACCGAACGGCTCCTCGGCCACCTGCGGCACGAAGCGGCCTTGCTGGCGACCAGTAAAGAGTGCCTGCTCGGCGTTCACCACGCGCTGCGGCAAGGCGACCTGAACGCCCTGAGCGCGGCTCAACCGCATCAGGAGAAACTTGCCGCCGACTTGCACGACGCCTCTGCCCGGCGGGCCACTGTCGCCGACGAGATGGCCGGCTCGCTCGGCCTGATGCGGGGCAATGTGTCGCTGAGTGAACTTGCCGACGGCCTGCCGCCGACGCTGGCGAAACAACTGCGCGAAGTCCGCGATGAACTGCGGGCCGTGGTCGGCGAAGTGGTGGAACTTCAGCGGGCGAACGCAAATCTCGTGCAAACTCTTCGATCATACTTCCGCGGCGTTCTGTCCGGACTTGCGAGCGCGGAAGCTCCGTCTCCCACCCGTTACGGCCCCACCGGCGGCCGCCTGCAAACCATCAGCTAGCCGACCACCATGAACGCGTCCTCCATTGGAATCGCCGCCCTGATCGCGGGCCAACGGGGGTTGGCCGTCGTCGGGCAGAACATCGCCAACGCGACCACGCCCGGCTATCGGCGGCAGGGCGTGAACCTCGGCGCCCGCGAGACGGCGGGCCAGGGCACCGGCGTCGATGTGGTCTCGATCACGCGGTACGAATCACCACCGCTGCGGGCGGCCATCCTGCGCGGGAACAGCGACGAGGCCTCCGCCACGGCTCAGCGGGATGTGCAACAGCAACTCGAAACGGCCCTCGGCGAATCGCCGAACGACGTGAGCACCCGCACGGAAGACCTCTTCAACAAGCTCGAACGCCTGTCGGCGAAGCCGGCCGACGCCGCCCTGCGGCGGGAGTTCGTCGCGTCGGCCAGCCAACTCGCCGGGCAACTCAACACCGTCGCCTCCGACATCGACCGCTTGAAGAGCAACATCGGCACGCAGGCGTTCCAGCAGGTCGAGCAGGTGAACGGCCTGACGACGCAGATCGCGGATTTGAACGGCCGCATCTACAACACCGAAGTCTCCGGCGGGCAGGCGAACGAACTTCGCGACCAGCGCGATCAACTCGTCGATAACCTCTCGAAGCTCGTCGATTTCCGCACCACGCAGCAGCCGTTCGGCGTCGTCACGCTGACGAATGGTTCGACGCCGCTCGTGGTCGGCAGTGTCCCGTTGCAGTTCCAGGCGATTCGGAATGCCTCGAACCAGATTGAAATTCGCGCCGCCGGCACGACGACACCCGCGACCTTCGCCGGTGGCTCGCTCGGCGGGCTGGTGAACCAGTACAACGTCGATCTGCCCGCGACCCGCGACCGCCTCGACGCCCTTGCCG
>JBBQCQ010000662.1:0-2800 GCA_038318835.1 Gemmatales bacterium
CGTTCTGCACCTCGCTCGGCAAAGCCATCGCCGGCGTGGCGACGTTGCGGAACTTGCAGTTCGCCTCGCGGACGAACAGCCGGTGCGGGCCGTCGCGGTTGCCGAAGCACACGTCCAGGCGACCGTCGCCGTTCGCGTCCAGCACCATCGCCCCGCGACTGCGTTCGCCGCTGTCCCGCAACCCGTGCTGGGCGGCGACTTCGAGGAAGGTGCCGACGCCGGTGTTGCGGAAGAGCAGGTTCGCCCCGCTCTCGTTCGTGCAAAAAATGTCGGGGCGATCGGACGAGATCGGCCCGATGACGAGGCCGCTGCCGGCATTCGCGTGGTGCAGGTCGAGGGCCGGGGCAAGGTCGGTGATCGCGTTCCCGGAACTGAGTTCGTACAGGCGCAATGGGTGGCCGGCACTCGCGACGAGGAAGCTGTACCGACCGTGGCCGCGGCGGTCGAGTACGGCGGCCGACTGGCTGGGGTGGGCGTTGAGGGCCGGCCGATGACGGGCCTGATCGAACAGGTCGGTCCAGCGGCCGTCGAGTTGTTGCGCGAAGAGGCGGTCGGAGAACGGTTCGCCGTTGAGCAGGTACAGTTCCTCGCGGCCGTCGCCGTTGAAGTCGCCAGCCACGGCTCCGAGCGTATCTCGCCCCGCGTCGGCAACGACCGGTGGGGCGGTGTCGAAGAACCGCTCCGCCTGGTACTTCAGGACGCGGTTAGCCGCTCCCCGCGCGGCGACGAAGAATTCAAACTCGCCATCCCCATCCAGGTCGGCCACGGTCACACCCGCATAATTCGCGGGAACGGCCGATGGGAGAACGAACGAACAATCCAGGAACATACGCTTCGGGGTTACGAGTCGGGCCTCCGGTGCCGGATCACGTCACGCGACTGACGATACACTTCAAGTACCCGCTCTCGCGGCAACTCATGGCCACCGGGTGGTCGGCCGACGGTCCGCGGCGTTCCAGAATCTGGGCGTCCCGCTTCGCGTCGATGGCGACCTGAGCGACGATTTCTTCCAGGTCGGTCATCGCGATTAGCCCGGTGCAGCAGCACGACACGAGCACACCGTCTGGGGCGAGCAGTTTCATCGCCAGGTTGTGCAGCCGGCGGTAGCCCTTGATGGCGTCCGGCACAGCCGCCCGGTTGCGGGCGAACTTCGGCGGGTCGAGCACGACCACATCGAATTGCTGCTTCTCCTGGGTCAGTTTGGTCAGGTAATTGAACACGTCGGCCTTCGTGGTGGTCAACTGCGTCAGGCCGTTCAACTCGGCGTTCCGCTGTGCGAGCGCCAGGGCCGACTCGGAGGCGTCCACACACTCAACACTCGTCGCCCCGGCCTTCCCGGCGTACACGCCGAACCCGCCGGAGTAGCTAAACGCATCCAGCACCCGCTTGCCTTCGCACAGCTTCGCCACGGCCGCACGGTTGTTCCGTTGGTCGAGGTAGTAGCCAGTCTTCTGGCCTTCCGCGAGGTTGACGGCGAACTTCAGGCCGTTCTCCTCGATCACGATCTCGCTCGGTGGCGGTTCGCCGGTCAGCAGGCCGTCGTGTAGTTCGCACCCTTCTAATTTGCCGATTGCCTTCTCAGTGCGCAAGTAGATTCCGCGGGGTTTGAGAAGTTCTTGCAAAATTTCGGCGATCATGTCGCGACGACTGGCCAGCCCCAGGGCCGTAAACTGTGCGGTCAGCCACTCGCCGTAGCGATCGACGATCAGGCCGGAGAGAAAGTCGCTCTCGCTGAAGCAGACGCGATACGCGGCCGTGGGGCCGTGGTTGAGCTTCAGCACGTCGTGCCGCAACTTCACCGCGTGGGTGAGTCGCTCGCGGAAGAAGTCGCGGTTGAGCGGCTTCGCCTCATCCCACGAGTACAGCCGTACGAGAATTTTCGAGTTGCTGTTGTATAAGCCGCGGGCGATGAAGTTCCCGGCCGACGAGCGGAGGATGACTTCCTCGCCGTTCGCCGGTTGGCCATCGACCGTCTCGACGGCCCCGGCAAAGACCCACGGGTGGCGGCCGAAAAAGGGCTGGGCGCGTTTCGGCTTGAGAATCACGGATGCGGTTGTCATCCCTTCAAGGTATGAACGCGACGGCTCGAGCGCAACCGACCTCGTGGATTGATCGCACGATTCCTGTTCGAGATGTCGTTCAGATGCCTTGTTGGACGTTGCGGAAGTACGCCAGGCCGCGGTCGATGGGGTCGGCTTCCTGCCGGGCGGCGAGCAGAGCCTTCACGCGGTGGATCAGTTCGGTCTTGTTAATCGGCTTCGTGATGAAGTCATCGGTGCCCACGTCCACAGCCCGCTCCACGTCGGTCTGCTGGTCGAGGGCCGTCACCATGAGCACGCCGATGTCCTTCGTGCGTTCGTCGGCCCGCAGGCGTTTGCACACCTCGAAGCCGCTGAGCTTCGGCATCATCACGTCGAGCAGCACCAAGTCCGGCAGCCACTCGGCCGCGATCTTCAGGGTCTCTTCGCCGTTCATGGCGATCTTCGTATCGAAGCCGCTGCCGTCGAGGTGGGCTTCGAGCAACTCGGCGTTCGGCTGGTTGTCGTCGGCGATCAAGATGCGCGGCATGGCGAGGATCCCGGAGTGAGCGGGAATTATACGAACCGCACGCGTCACGATCGCTTGCGGCGGCTCGTCCGTTGCCAGTTGCGGTGATCGACGGGAGTTCAACACCGCGGACACGGCCGGGCAGGTGACGGGCAGCCCGAACCGCTTCACCACCATCAGCGGCTACTCGCACCTGTTCTTCCTGCTGCAAGGCTATGTGGTGATGGACGAAGTCAGCGTGCCGATCGTCGGC
>JBBQCQ010000663.1:0-2799 GCA_038318835.1 Gemmatales bacterium
TCGAGGGCGGTCAGCGTGCGGGCCGTGAGGTCGGCAAGCGTCTGGTTCGGGGCCATCAGATTCAGATCGACATCCGGGCGAATCGGAAAGGTTTCGAGAACCTGGTCGAGCATCTGCCGGTGCTGCCCGGTGACGCACACCTCCAGCGTCACGCGGGGGTCGGCCCGGCTGGCGAGGACGAGCGGGGCGAGTTTGATCGCTTCCGGACGGGTCCCGAAGACGACGCTGATTTTGGGTCGGGCCATGCCACAGTATGGCACACTTTTCACGGTCGGTCATCGACGAGTTTCAGCCGCGATTCGCCGAGCGTCTTTTGCAGTTGCCGCGGCCACGCCCACGCCTCGCGGTCGGCCGGCTTGACGTGCAGCGTCACCGGCACTTTCGCCAGTGCGACCGCTTGCGGCATCTCGAGCACGCGGGCGACGTTCAGCAAGATCGGCCCTTCGCGGTGCGTCGGCGATGGGTGCCACAAGTCCAGGCTCGTCACGCTCGGCTCGAACAGGCTGGCGCAAAGCGCGATGCCGGCCGCGTCGCGCTCGCCATGCAGCAGCACCGGCAAACCCTTTAAACCCTTGACCACGGCGAGCGATTGCACCGCCCGCCGAGCGTCCCACACCCGCTGGCCGTCGAGCGTCTGGCCGAGTAATGGGAACCGCCGGCGGATCTGCATGTCGTCGGGGGAACCGTCCACGGCCCACCGTGTCGGCCCAATGCCGCGTGGGCAGATGGCCGCGAAAGCCAGCTTCTCTTGCTTCATCACCGCAGCGTTCTGGGCGAACTTTTTCGCATCGCGCGGAAGCGGCTCCTTTCGTTGCAACAGGCCGGCGAACTCCGGCCCCAGATCGCGGCAACACGTCTCCCAGCCGGGTTCGTCGAGCACGGAGAGCGTGACCTGCGTCGGCTTCGCCCCGTCCGCGGCTGTCATAACAAACAGGCGAAGCGAGATCGCCTCTTCCGAGACGAAGTCGAACGCCTGGAGTTTCACACTATCGTGAATGACCTCGCCCGCGGCCCGCACACCGAGGGCCGGCGGACTCTTGGTCCACCCGGCGAACACCTTCTCGCGGAGCGCGGCCACCAGTTCCGTCCGCTTCTTCGGCCACCACTCCTTGATCCCCGATTCTGGCAGGTCGATCTTGGCAGGTCGGATGAACGTCTCCTGAATCGTTGTGTTGATCGCGTCGGCCGGCGTGCTCGCCAACACTTTCAACTGTTCCGGCAGCAACTTCGGCGGCAGGTCGTCCTCGACGGCCGTCGTGGTGTCGTCATTTAGCCAGCGGTTCATCCACTTGTTGATGCCGACGCGCAGTTCCGGCGTGTCTTTGTGTGGTCCTTTCGTTTCCAGCAGTTGGAACTTCTCCTCGGCCGCGTACAGGACGTACACTTTCCGCACCTTGTCGGCGATGCGGCGGTAGCCCGCGACGGGGAAGATGTCGTCCGCGTCGGAGTTGCCAAGGAGCAGCGGTCGTGGAGCGATGAGGGACGCGATCTGGGCGAAGTCCCAGCGGTAGGTATTCACCGGAAACATGCAGTCGCAGTGCCCGGCGATGACACCCGCCTTCAGCCGGTCGGGCGATCCGGGTTGCGACCCGTCGGAGATGTGGGCCGTCAGATCGGCGAAGCCAGCGACCGGCACCACGCACCGCACTCGCTCGTCGGCGGCCGCGGTCCACCAACTCGTTGCCCCGCCGCCAGATCGGCCGGTCACGCCGATCCGCTTCGCGTCCACTTCCGGCCGCGTTTCCAGATAGTCGATGGCCCGCATCGCGTTCCACAACTCGACCCCAGCCGGAGTGTACCCGCGGGTGTGCCACCACCACATTTTTTCGCGGTACGTGCCGTGGTGCAGCCCGGGGATCTCGTGCAGTTGCAGTGTGTCGAGGACGAGGCAGACGTAGCCGTGGGCCGCGAACCAAGCGGGGTGGTACTGGTAGAAAACCTTGCTGCCGTAGGACACGCCCTTCTCGACGACGTTGCCGTGGCCACAGACGTAGAGCACCGTCGGGGCGTTCTTCACCTCGCCCTTCGGCAGGTACAAGTTCGCGGTGACGTACAGCCCCGGCATCGACTGGAAATGCAGCTTCTCGACGCGGTACTTCTCGGCTTGCACTGTGCCCGTCACCATCGGCTTTAAGTCGGTGCGGGCGGGCAACGGCCAGAGGCCCATCATCTCGAAGAACTGTTGTCGGAGCGAGACGCGCCGATTCTCCCACTCGGCCTTCGTGGTCAGGTCGGTGAGGCATCCGTCGGCGATCTGCTTCGCCTGCACGCGGAAGTAAGAGTCGATCATCGTGCGGCCGGCCGACAAGTCCGGCGTGGGCTCGGCGGCACGCGCGGGCAGCGGCAGGAGTGCGAGAAGGGGGAAGAGATATCGCATCGCGGAACTCCGGCGGGCGGGTTCCGCTGAGCTTACTGCAGAGGGAGCGGTGAGGGAATCGTTAATCGACTTTAAACTGCGGTTCGTTATCGTCGAAGATCGGCTGCAAATCTTCGACGGCCGGGGGTGCGACCACGGCCGGCGGCGGAGACTTACCCGCCGGCGCCGGGACTTTGATCGACTGCTTACAGATCAAGCATGGCACGACGTTCCCCTGGTCGGCGTCTTCGACCAGCATGAACTTCCGGCACTTCGGGTTCGGGCAGCGAACGGCCGCGACCATTTTTCGTCTCCGTCAGGCGACCGACATCGACTCGGCGAGTTCCCGCAGGGCCGCCAAGTCGCCGTCGATGACCTTCACCGCCCCAAGGCGGATGAGCGGGTAGAGCAACTTCAGCATCCAGTTGGAGAGCGGGTACTGG
>JBBQCQ010000664.1:0-2799 GCA_038318835.1 Gemmatales bacterium
CCGACCTGCGCGCCGAAGGTCTGCGCGGGCCACACCTGCTCGGCCGTGATCGTGCCGCCGGTGAGGGTGTAATCGGCCGCGTCGCGGGTGCGCGTGTTGGCGGTGAAACTGACCGGCCCGGTCGGGGCGTTGGCCGGCACGGTGAACGTCAGGCCGGGCAGGGCACTGGCGGGGAAGCGGAGAACGCCGCCGCCGACATCGGTGCCGCCGGGCGAGAACGTGCCGACTGGATAGGTCGTGAAATCGACGAAGTAAGTCTCGGACCCGTCGGTGTCGCCGCTGCCGGTGAGCGTCAGCCCGAGGGGCGTGGCCGCGCCCGGTCGGAACGAGAGCGCCGTCGTGGTGGTCAGCGTCGGCCGTTGCGGCACGGGGAAGATGCGGACGTTCGTCTGGCCGGCCCCGGCGTTGCTGTCGGGGTCGGTGACGGTGATGGTCACGGTGCCGTCGCCACTGTAGAACGCGTCCGGTGTGTACTTCAGGAAGCCATCGAGAGCGAAGCTGGAGTTGAGGGCCGCCAGCGTGCCGGTGATGGTGCTCGTCTGATTCGTCGTCCCGTGCGTCACGGCCACCGTGGCGGTGTACAGCCCGCCCATGTCGTCGCCGTCGGTGATGCTGAACGCGCTGGCGTTGCCGAGGTTCAGCGTGCCGTTCTCAATCAGGAACTGCATACCCGGCGGTGTGACCACCGGCATCATGGAACCTTCCGGTACGTCGCGCGATTCCAGTGCTTCCATTCCCAGGGAACGCAGGCGGACGGGCCGCGGGGAAAGCAAGCCGTGCTTGCGACGGCGGGACAGTTTGTGTGGTGCCATAAATGAGCCAAGTCAAAGTTCGAGATTACAGAGGCGATTAGAATGTACACGAATTCCGTTTGAGAAACAATTCTACTTATGTCCCCGGATCGGGTAATTTTTTCAGAACCTTTCGGCAGCCTGTCCAGAGTACGCAGCATCTGCCGTTCGCGATTCCCCCGACTGTGCGAGAACGGAAACATTTTTCAGGTGCTGCCAATGACCAGCACGCGGGCGGGGTCGGTCATTCCCCGTATTCTGCCCCCATGAACATTCTCCTCGCCCCCGTAGGCAGCCACGGCGACGTTCACCCGTTCGTCGGTATCGGGACCGCCCTGAAGGACCGCGGGCACGCCGTTACGCTCATCGCTGCCGAGACGTACCAACCGCTCGCCGAGCGGCACGGCTTCGCCTTCGCGCAGGTCGGCACCGACGACGAGTATCAGCGCATGACCCGCGACCCGCGGTTGTGGGACCCGTCGAAGTCGATGCGGGCCATCTTCGACCGCGACCTGCTCGACCGCTACCTGCCCCTCGCCTACGATGCCATCGCATCGCGGTATGTGCCGGGGCAAACCGTGCTGCTGGGTGGGTCTTTGTCGTTCGCCGCCCGCATCGCGAACGAGAAACTCGGCATCCCGCTCGCCAGCGTCTGCTTGCAGCCGATCACGATGCTGAGCGTCACCGATCCGCCGAAGTTCCCCGGCGCACCGCACACGAAATACTTCCCACGGTGGGCACGTCGGCTGATCTACTGGTACGGCGAGCGACTCGTTCTCGACGGCTTCCTGGCCGGCCCGGTGAACGCCTTCCGCGGCACGCTCGGCCTGCCGCCGGTGACGCGGGTCTGGGGCAAATGGCGGCACTCGCCGGACCTGATTCTCGGCCTGTTCCCGAAGTGGTTCGCCACCGCCCGCGACTGGCCGCCGCACTTCCACCAGCCCGGCTTCATCCGGTATGACCAAGGTGATGCGAAGCCGTTGCCCCCGGACGTGGACGCCTTCCTGAACGCGGGCGAACCGCCGGTGGTGGTCAGTTTCGGCTCGGCGATGCGACAGGGTCGGCCGTACTTCGCAGCCGCGGCCGAGGCGTGCCGACGGTTGGGGAAGCGGGGCCTCATTCTGGCGAAGGGCGGCGACCAGATTCCGCCGCTGCCAGCCGGATGTGTGCAAGCCGACTACGCGCCGTTCAGTCAGGTGTTCCCGCGGGCGGCGGCGGTGATCCACCACGGCGGCATCGGCACCACGGCGCAATGTCTGGCCGCTGGCGTGCCGCAGTTCGTCATGCCGCTGGCGTTCGACCAGCCGGACAACGCCGCCCACCTCGAACGCCTCGGCGTGGCCACATCGCTACTCGCCGCGAAGTTCAGGGCCGACCGTGCGGCGAAGAAATTGGACGCCTTGCTGCGGAACGAGACGATCAAACCCGCCTGCGAAGCGGCACGGGCCAAGATGAACGACGACCCGCTGCCGCGGACGTGCGAGTTGATCGAAGGAATCCGTAGATAGCCGTCGATTGACCGGCGGCTATCTACGGCAGGCGTTGGAATGAAGGCTCAGGACAGGACGTCGATCAGTTGGTGCATCTGGCGGGCACCGAGTCGGCTAACGAGTGTGCGCAGCAGAATCACGTCGTCGGCAATGTTCATGCGCTCGCCGCTCTTCTCGGCCGGGGCCGCCTTCGCCGGTCGGCCGGGGCCTCTCGCCTTCCCTGCCTTGGGCGGCTTCTTAATCATCGACTTGTAAGTCGAGATCATCTGCGTGTTCATGTCCACGCTGTGTTTGTCCTTGATCTCCTTCTGAATCTCCACCGGCTTGGCTTTCGGGCCGAGTGCTTCCATCGCATCCCGGACCAGTTGCATCTTGTTCGGGCCTTCGCCCCGCTTGCCCCGCGCCATGTCGAACCTCAGTCGTGCGAAACCTAATAGTCGAAATGACTATTCAGAAACTATCTCCATTCATACAGCCGGGCGGGATAAAGGGAAAGGAAATCGCGCGGGAATCTCAAT
>JBBQCQ010000665.1:0-2789 GCA_038318835.1 Gemmatales bacterium
CGACCTGACCGGCGATGGCATCGCCGACCTCGTGTTGTCCCCCGATGTGGGCGGCGGGCCGCGAGTGCGAATCCTGGATGGGGCCACGCTCGGGACCATTGCCGACTTCTTCGGCATCGCCGACGAGAATTTCCGCGGCGGCGCACGAACGGCGGTCGGCGATCTGAACGGCGACGGCACGCGGGACGTGCTCGTGGCGGCCGGCGTGGGCGGCGGCCCTCGCGTGGCCGGGTACGATGGCCGAACGCTGTTCGGCGGCGACCCGGTGAAGCTGTTCAACGACTTCTTCGCCTTCGACCCATTGCTACGCAACGGCGTGTTTCTCGCCGCCGGCATGATCGACGGCGACCGTTTCGCCGACCTCGTCATCGGTGCCGGGCCGGGCGGCGGCCCGCGCGTCCTGGTGCTGTCGGGTCAGGTGCTTACGAACACCGGCGAGCAGGTGTCAGTGGCCGACTTCTTCTCGGGCGACCCGAACAGCCGGTCCGGCGTCCGCGTGGCCGTGAAACCGAGCCAGACGATGGGCAGCGTGACCGACCTGTTCACGGCCGACGGCCTGGGGTCGGGCAGTCGCATCCGCCAGTA
The DNA here is from genome assembly GCA_038318835.1 of Gemmatales bacterium. Taxonomy (GTDB): domain Bacteria; phylum Planctomycetota; class Planctomycetia; order Gemmatales; family Gemmataceae; genus Limnoglobus. The sequence goes on from JBBQCQ010000665.1 coordinate 586, forward strand.
CGCCGGGGCAACCCTGAGCCAGGGTGTGCCGCCGACGCTCGCCGACTTCGGCGCGTTCGACGACCTACCAGCCGCGTTCAGCGGCGCGTTCGTGGGATGAAAAAAGCCCCCGCGACATTCGTCGCGGAGCTTTCGGGTGATTCTGCTATTCTCGGATAGCCCAAACTTGCTCGAACTCTTCACCTGAAATCTTACAGGCGACGAAATCCTGAAGGTCTAGAGGCTGATCGCTCAGTCCACCGAACTCGTCGTTAAGACGACCCTGGCGTATCGAAGTGTCGGGCCCGCAATCGTAGATTCCGATCTGGCGTGATACCACGCCTGCATCATCGGTTTCAAAATACCACGACAAGTAACCCCCACTCGTCGTGCTTGTCTCCCCTCGTCTCCTCCCAGTAGCGTCTGAAATACCTCACGATGTTCAGGGTCCAAGAGGTCAAGGCCGGACTTCCGAAGTCCGGTTTCGACTTCGAAAGTCCGGCCTGTGCCTCGCGAGTGTTCGGCAACCCACAAATCGTCTAGCTCAACAGCCCTGTCACGACTTCGCCCTTCACCAACTCACGTGGCTGGTTCAGGTGGTTGTACACGATCGTGTCCGGCTTGATGCCGACGCTGTGGTAGATCGTGGCCAGCAGTTCCGTAGGGTGGACGGGGTGTTCGAGCGGGGCCGAGGCGGTCTTGTCGCTCTTGCCGTGGACGTAGCCGCGTTTGATGCCCGCACCCGCGACGAGTGCGGTGTAGCAGTACGGCCAGTGGTCGCGGCCGTCGTCGTTGTTCGAGTTGCCCGATGTACTCACGCCGCGCTGCGGGCTGCGGCCGAACTCGCCGACCACGACCACGAGCGTTTCATTGAGCAGGCCGCGCTGGTCCAGGTCTTCGATCAGGGCCGAAACGCCGGCGTCGAGCATCGGAGCGGCCTGCGCTTTCATGCGGTTCGACAGGCCGGTGTGCGTGTCCCAGCTGTGATTGTCGCTGTTGGCCACCTTCGGCCAGTTCACTTCGACGAACCGCGTGCCGGCTTCCACCAGTCGGCGGGCCAGCAGGCAGCACTGGCCGAAGGTGTTCTTGCCGTACTTCTCTCGCAGTTCCGGCTTCTCCTTCGTGATGTCGAAGGCGTCGCGGGCGCGGCCCGACACGACGAGGCCGAGCGCCTTGCCGTAGTACGAATCGAGCTCGAACTTGCTGACGGCCTTCTCGATCTCGGGCATCCCTTTCGCGACCGTGTCGCGGAGGCTGGCCCGGCGGTTCATGCGTTCCGGAGTCAGGTCTTCGCGAAGCTTCAGGTCATCAACCTTGATGCGGTCCATCTTGCCCATGTCCAGGTCGTCGCCACTCGGGTAAAGCAAGTATGGGTCGTAGGCTTTTCCCAGGAAGCCGGCGGTGCCGCCCTTGCCGACCACGTTCGACTCTTGCAGCGGCCGCGGCATCATGACGAACGGCAGCATCGGCACTTCGGGCGGCTTAAACTTGATAATGTTCGACCCGAGCGTCGGGAAATCCTTCGGGCTGGGTGGTTCCAGTTGGCCAGACGCGGAGACTTTGTCTGTCGTGTAGCCGGTGTGCATCTGGTAGATGGCGGCGGTGTGGTTGAACAGGCCGTTGGGCGTGTAGCTCATGCTGCGGATGAGCGTGGTCTTGTCGAGCACCTGGGCGATCTTCGGCAGCAGTTCCGTGACGTGTGTGCCGGTGAGTTTCGTCGGGGCACTCTTGAAGACGCTCTTCACCTTGTCTGGCACGTCTTCCTTCGGGTCCCACAGGTCGAGGTGGCTGGGCCCGCCTTGCAGATAGATGAGGATAACGCTCTTGGCCTTGCCGAACCCGCGGCCGCCACTGTCCTTCGACGGGGCGTTGCCCTTCGCCTCGGACGCGAACAGGTTGGCCAGCGACAGGCCAGCCAGCGACAGGCTGCCAAAGCGAATGAGTTCGCGACGGCTGATGCCATCGCAGGTATCGCGGCTGATTTCACCGGGGATCACGAGCATGAGAGAACTCCGGGACGGAGGTGAGAAGTCGGTGGGTATAGGAAGTGTAAATGAAGGGCGGAGAGAGAGCAAGAACAAAGGCAGTCTGGCCACAGATTCGCACCGAAAAGACAGATCGGTAACGAACCCAGAACTGTTTTTTCTGTTCTGTCTGTTCGGTGCGCATCGGTGGCCAGACTGCCTTTGTTCTTGCTCTCGCTCCGGCCGTCAGTTACACTTCTC
>JBBQCQ010000666.1:0-2760 GCA_038318835.1 Gemmatales bacterium
AACAAGCCCGCCGCGCGAGCAAGGGGACAAAACACCTTGCTCGCGCGGCGGGCTTGTACTACGTCATCACAACGCATCGATACCGCGGAGAGACACCTTGAAGATCGCAGTGATTGGCACGGGTTACGTCGGCCTCGTTACGGGCACCTGCCTGGCCGAAAGCGGCAATGACGTGGTGTGCGTGGACAACAACACCCAGAAGGTCGAGACGCTCAACGCCGGCGGGATCCCCATCTACGAACCCGGCCTCGAGGAACTCGTCAAGAAAAATCACCGCGACGGCCGGCTGACCTTTACCACCGAACTCCGCGCCGCGGTCCGGGCGGCCCGGATCGTGTTCATCGCTGTCGGCACGCCACAGTCCGACGCCGGCGATGCCGACCTCACGGCCGTGTGGGCCGTCAGCGACTCCATCGGGAATGCCCTTCGCGATGTGCCGCCCGGACCACCGGGAGCACGCATCGTCATCGTCAAGAGCACCGTCCCTGTCGGCACCAACCGCGGCGTGGCCGAACGATTGAACGCCAAGGGAGCCGGCCACGTCGATACGGCCAGCAACCCGGAGTTTCTGAAGGAAGGGGCGGCGATCAACGACTTCATGAAGCCCGACCGCGTCGTCGTCGGCGTCCGCCGGCCGGAAGTCGCCGAGGTGCTTCGCGAACTGTACACCCCGTTCCTGCGAACCGAGCGGCCGTTCATCGTCATGTCGCCGGAATCGTCCGAGATGACGAAGTACGCGGCCAACGCGATGCTCGCGACGAAGATCAGCTTCATCAACGAGATGGCCAACCTGTGCGACCGCGTCGGGGCGGACATCAACGACGTGCGAAAGGGCATGGGCCACGATCAACGCATCGGCTTCCAGTTCCTGTTCCCCGGCCCCGGCTACGGCGGGTCGTGCTTCCCGAAAGACGTGCAGGCGATCATTGCGATGGGCCGCCGCACGGACTTGCCACTGAAGCTGATGGAAAGCGTGGACCTGGTTAACGACGATCAAAAGCAGGTGCTCGGCCAGAAAATTCGCTTCCACTTCGGCAACGACGTGAAGGGCAAGACGTTCGCGATCTGGGGTCTGGCGTTCAAGCCGCAGACCGATGACATTCGCGAAGCCCCGGCCCTGGTGCTGATCGACGAACTGCTCGCGGCCGGGGCGAAGCTCCGCGTCCACGACCCGGAGGCGATGGCCAATGTACGGGCGGTCTACGGCGACAAGCTCACCTACTGCGACGGCCCGTATGGCGCGATTGAGGGGGCCGACGCGCTGGTGATCGTGACGGAGTGGAAGGCGTTCCAGAACCCAGATTTCGAGATGGTGAAGAAACTGCTCGCCGCACCGATCATCTTCGACGGCCGAAACATCTTCGACACGAAGGTGATGCAGAACAACGGGTTCACGTACTACGCCATCGGCCGTGGGAAGAAGGCGTACTGACCGGCTTCATGGCCGCTCCGCCACCGCGATCATGCAGTCGCTATGGCCCCAGACGTAGGTCAGCCATGCGACGAGTTTCGCCACCGGCTTCCACATAAGTGGCCGCTGCCAGATCGCGTCACTTTGCTTCCGCACCGCGAGTTTGGCCGACGACCGTAGCCAGTCGCTGTGGCGGATCAGCCGTAGCGACGTCATCATGAAGCCCGTCGATTCGATCGCGGCTTGCATCGTCTTCGGCGTGAAGTGCGTCAGGTGCCGGGGCAGATCGAGGCCGAACCACGCCGGGCCGAACCAGCGGAACGACGTGCTGTCTATGTTCGGGCACGCGACGATGAGCTTCCCGCCCGGTGCCAGCAGTTGGTAAGCCTCGCGCAGGATGCCGACCGGGTCGTGGACGTGTTCGAGCGAGTGCCACATCGTGACCACGTCGAACGACGCCGGTTCCAGGTCTACGTGGGGCAGCGACCCAACCATCGCTTTCAAGCCCAACGATTCTTGCACCTCGCGAACCGCCCCGACCGAGGCATCCAGGCCCGTCACCTGCCACCCCTGATCGGCCATGCGTCGGAGGAAGGAGCCGCCGCCGCAACCGAAGTCGAGCAACCGGCCCGGCGGCCCGTTCCACGGCAGCACCCCTCGCCGTTCGGGCGAACGGCCGGACAAACGGCCGAACCACGAGGCCGGGCGGGCAAGTTGAATCTTTCGCGGCCGGCGGTGCGGCTTGTAATCGCTCGGGTAGAACGAGCCGATGCTCGTCACATCCGGCCGTGGGTTGGTGTACCGCAGTGTACAGTGCCGGCACTCGACGACGGCAAACCACAGGCCCTCCCCCGCCACCGGCGTCGGGTCCTGGGCTTCCTGAATGCACGTGGCGTCGGCCTGGCCACACAGCGGGCAGGGGGTTTCATCCCATGCCACCACCGCCGTCGGCGAGGGGTGAAGATGTCCGGTCAATCGCGGCAGCATCATGGTCGTGGCCTTCCGGTCCGAGATCGGCTGGACTGTAGCCCAGTCGCATCAAAGGAGTCAAGACTCAAAACGGACCGCGGAGGACGCGGTCTTATCCCGCGTCCTCCGCGGTCCGTTTTTAGAACCCCCATCCAATTGGCCTTGTCACGCCCACCGCAATTCGTTTCAATCCCACCAAGATACTCCACCCGCACGGATGCGGACCGCACCATGTTGGCCTTCCTGCCTGCTGAATCGCCCGCTGCCGACCCCGGCGTTCGCCTCGACGTTCGTCTCGGCGAAAATCGGGTGACGAGCTACGCGCTCCACGCAGGCGAGTTCCTCATTGGCGGCGCGGCCGGGTGCGACCTGCGATTGCC
>JBBQCQ010000667.1:0-2759 GCA_038318835.1 Gemmatales bacterium
GCCGTTGCCGCAGCCGAGGTCGAGGACGACAGGGGCGTCACGGCCGAAGAGTTCCCGCCAGTTCAGCCGCCCCTCGGTGGGCATCGCCTTGAGGGCTGTCTGTGCCCACTTGTCCGGCGGCAGCACCGTGCCGGGGAAGGCCACGCCGAACTCGCGTTCCGACGACGGGTCGGTCATACTTGCTCAGCTTCGACGCGGCCCTCGATGATTTTGTTCACACTGTCGAGTTCGAACCAGATAACCTTGAAACCGGGACCGATGAAGATCGCCGCCCCGTCCCGGTTGATGACCGCCCGCGGGTGGTCGATCTCGAACCGTTCACCGCCATTGGGTTCGATCGTGAAGAGTTCGAACGGTCTTCGATCACAGAGCATATTATTGAGGCCATCAAAGTGCGCGGCGGTCATGGTCCGGCTCCTGTCGAATGATCTTTCCGAATTATAGCCGACGGGATGAGATCAATAAACACTCACGCCGCGACACGCTCGACCCCGCGACTGCCATCATCGATTCGGGTCACGCTCGTGTGATCGAACCAGATCGGTTTGCAGTTCGCGGGCAGGAACACGGCCACGCCGTTGCGAACGAGCACCGCGTGCGGCTGGTCGATCTCCAACTCGGCGCCGTCGTCCAGCGCGATGGTGAATGATCGGAACGGCCGGCGGCCCGTGAGGGCGGCCAGCGTTTGAAGGAAGGTGACAGACGACATCGGTTGCTCCTTACTTGCGCACGATCTCCACATACTTCTCGGCCCCTAGTGGCCGGTCGCCGAGGGCGTCGGCGGAGAGCTTCGCGTTGAAGTAGGCCCGGCCGAACTGCTCGCCGCGGAAGGTAATCGTGTACGTCTCGGCCTTGCCGGCCGGCACCGTGCGACTGTCGAACACGACGCGATCGCCGTCCTTCTTGTACGCCGGGCTGATCTGCACCACGCTCACCAGGTTCTTCGGCAGTTCCACGGAGAGCTTCACGTTCGTGGCTGCCTCGCTGCCGGTGTTGCTGACGCGAATCGTCATTACGCCCTGTTGATCGTAGGCCACGGTGTCGCGGTCGAAACTCGTGGCCCAGTGCAGGTTAGCCACGCCCTGGAAGACCGTCTCGGCCTTCGCAGTGTCTTCGACACCGCGACCCGCGATGGCGGCTGCCCGCACCTGCTTCCGCCCGCCGCCGGTCGATTGCAGCCCCCAACGGAACGATTGACTCTCGCCAGGGGCGAGCTTCGGAATCGCCCAGTAGACCTGCCCCTGCGATTCTTTGCCGCCGCGGGTCATCTTCGTCAGCCGGCACTCGTCGGGGATCGACCCGGTCACGCGGACGTTCGTGAGCGGCATCGTGCCGGAATTCGTTACCGTCGTCTCATACTGGGCCGGTTGTTCGCTGCTCACCTTGCCGTCGCCTTTGATCTCCACCTTCAAGCCCGATTCGAGGATTCGCGCCTCGGCCTTGTCGTCCGACTGCACCTTCCCCTCGGCGTCCACGACCGACATCACCTGCAACGCCCGGCCGGTCTTTGCCGTTACGAGGTATTGCAGCGTCTTCGTCTCGCCGGGCATCACGTTGCCGACGGACCAGAGCCGTTGGTTCTTCTGCTTCGTCGCCTCGCCACCGGTGATGTCCTTGTGGAACTCGAAGCCGTCGCTGATCGTCTGCGTCAGCTTCGCCCCGGTGATGGCCACGCGGCCGTTGTTGTGGATCGTCACGCGAACGGGGATCGGGTCGTCGGCCGCGTGCTGCTTCGGAAGCTCGGTCTTCACCTGCAACTTCGGCTCGCTGAGCATCGTCTTCACCGACTGCCCGTGCTCGAACTGCACGAACGCCTTGACGGCCACCGTCGTCGCGGTCGGCTTGGGGCGAAGTTTCAGTTCGATCTTCTGACTCTCGCCGGCTTTCAGGGTCTTCAGGTTCCAACTCGCCTGCCCCTCAACCTTCGGCTCGGCCGCGGCGATGTCGGCCCCGTCGATTTCGCCGATGCGCACCACCACCTTGTGAGCGTCGCCGCCGGAATTGTTCGCGGCCTGGATGGTACACGGAATGTCCTGGCCCGGTGGGTGGTCCCGCGGGATGAGCACCGTGAGTGTGACCGACGGCGTGGGCGGCTGCGGCGGCAGACTGGCCATCGGCCGCGTTTCCACCGGCGTCGGAGCGGGGGGCGGGCCAACCTGCGATGTGAGCGTGCCGTTCCAGTACCCGCGGCCCGGCCGCGTTTGCACCGGCGGCTCCAGGTTCTGCACCTGCTGAAGCTCCGGGTCCACAGTCGGGGCGTTGCGGTCGTCGATCGGCGGCTGGCCCACCACGACCGAGGCCGCGAGGAAGAAACCGAAGATCGGCGTCAGCCTGAATTTCATTCGCCGCGTCATGGCGAAACCTTCCTGGCCCAGTCGGGGTATTACCCGCGAAGGGGCCGAGTGGCCCCAGATTCACGTGGGAACGAAGTACCATACCTGGGAAGGCTGGGTAAAGGCCAACTGTTCGTTCACCCGACGCCGGTTCGTCTCCTACAATGACGTGACTTTCCCGTCGTACTCCACCTCCTAACTCCGAGGATGAATTTTCATGAAGCGTTGGCTCCTGACTCTGGCCCTCGCGGGCGGTCTGACTGGCACGGCGGTCCTGGCCGAGGAAAACCCGTTCAAGAAGGCCAGCCCGGCGAAAGCCGCCGACAAGGCCGAGGACGACAAGAAGGACGTGGACACCACCCGCGTCGCACACATCAAGCTTTCGGGCGACCTGGGGGAATCGCCGGTGCCGGCCGAGAACTTGTT
>JBBQCQ010000668.1:0-2749 GCA_038318835.1 Gemmatales bacterium
AAACCGGCCGCAGCGAAACAGTGTCGCGGTTACTTCAAACTCGCGGTCATCAATTCGTTGATCCGCTTCGCGAAGCCAACCGGGTCCGTCACTTTCGACCCCTCGGCAATCACCGCCTGGTCGAGCAGCAACCGGGCGAAACTCTCGACCCGCGGGTCGTCGGGGTTGGCGGCCTGCAACTCCCGCAGGCCGACCACAGACGGGTGTTCGGGGTTCAGTTCCAGCACCCGCTTGTTCTCCTCGACGGCCTGGCCGAACTTTCGCATCAGGCGTTCCATGTTCGCGTTCATGCCGCCGGTCGTCGCCACCAGGCACGCGGCGCTGTCGGTCAGCCGCTTCGTCAGCTTCACGTCGGCCACGTCCGGCAGCTTCATCTTGATCGCGTTCAGCAGGTTGCCGAACCGCTCGGTCGTCTCCGGTGGGATGTCACTGCTGGTGTCCGCCGGGTCGCCGCGGTCGGCCGCTTGCAGCGGCTTCTCCTTATACCGGCCGTACTGCGGGACCGCGAATTCGTCCACGGGGTCGGTCATTAGCAGCACGTCGTACCCCTTCGCCCGGAACGATTCCAGGTACGGCGAGTTCCGCAGTTGGGCCGTCGTTTCGCCCGTCAGGTAGAAGATGTTCGGCTGCCCCTCCGGCATCTTCGCGACGTAGTCGGCGAGCGTGGTGAACGTCCCCGCCTCGGTGTTCATCGACTCGAACAACAGCAGGTCGGCGACCTTGTCCTTGTTCGCCCAGTCGCGGGCCAGCCCTTCCTTTAGGATCGGGCCGAGGCCCTGGAAGAACTCGACGTACTTCTCGTACTCCGTGTTCTTCATCGCCTCCAGGCCGGACAGCACGTTTCGCGTGACGTTCTTCTTGATCGTCTCCAGCAGCGGGTTCTGCTGCAGCAGTTCGCGGGACACGTTCAGCGGCAGGTCGGCCGCATCCACGACGCCGGACACGAACCGCAGGTACGGCGGCAGCACGTCTTCGCAGCGGTCCATGATGAGCACCCGCTGAGCGTACAAACGCAGCCCGCCCTTCGGCTCGTCGAAGTCCATCGCGTGCGGCCGATGGGCCGGGATGAACACGAGCGCCTTGAACTCGGTCTTGCCTTCCACCGCGAAGTGCAGCACCTTCGCCGGCGGTTCGTGATCGTGCGAAATCTGCTTGTAGAACTCCTCGTACTCCTCCGGCTTCACCTCCGACTTGGACCGCAGCCACACCGCCCGGCGGTTGTTAATGGTGACTTCGGTGGTGGTCGTGGTGCCGTCTTTCTCTTCCGTCTCGTCCATCACGATCGGATGTTCGACGAAGTCCGAGAACTTGCGGATCAGGGCCTTCAGCCTCCACGGATCGAGGAACTCCTGAGCGTCTTCCTTCAGGTGCAGGGTCACATCGGTGCCGCGAGTTTCCTTCGGGGCGTCTTCGACGGTGAACTGCCCCTGGCCGTCGGAGGCCCACTTCACGCCGAGTTGCGGGCCGCCGGCCGGGCGGGTGTGGACCGTGACCGTGTCGGCCACCATGTACGCCGAGTAGAAGCCGACGCCGAACTGGCCGATGAGGCCGGGCTTGTCTGCCTGTTGCTTCTGCTGGATGGCGGCGAGGAAGGCCTTCGTGCCGGACTTGGCGATGGTGCCGAGATGGTCGATGGCTTCCTCCCGCGACATGCCGATGCCGTTGTCGGAGATGGTCAGCGTCTTCGCCTCGGCGTTTGGCGTGATCTTGATCTTCCAGTCGCGGTTGCCTTCGAGCTGGTCCTCCTTGTTGACCGAGTCGTACTGAATCTTCGCGACAGCGTCGCTCGCGTTGCTCACAAGTTCACGGAGGAAAATCTCGCGGTCGGAGTACAGCGAGTGCGTGATGAGGTGCAGCAGTTGCTTGAGTTCGGCCTTGAATTCCAGCGTTTCGGCAGACATCGGGGGGTCATCTCACGGGAGGGAAATCGGGGCCGGCCACCGCAGGCCGGGAGGAAGATAGTAGTAGGTACGCGGCGGGTGACGTCTACTCCGACTCCGCCGCGCGCTGCTCAACTACGTCGAGCAGTAGCGGGTGGCGGCCGAGCGGTTCGGCGAGGCGGAACGTCACGGCCGGGAACTTCGCCGCGAGTTCGGCCCGAATCGCTTTCATGTCGTCGCGGACGTGGACGCCCGGCGAGAGAAAATACGGTAGCATCGTCACGCGGGTGGCCCCGGCGGCCACGCACATCTCGCCGCCGGCGGGGATGCTCGGCTCGGCCAGTTCCAGGTACGACACCTGCACGATGGCGTACCGCCCCCGCTGTCGCATGGCGGTGGCGACGAATTCCAGGTCGGCGTTGGCTTCGGCCCGCCGGCTGCCGTGGGCGATGAGAAGGAGTGCGTTCATATCTTTAAGGTAGGTCGGCCGCGGATCGCGGCGAACGGAGAACCCATGATCGGCACGCGGATCGGCAACTGGATTCTCACGACCGAACTCGGCACCGGCAGCCTCGGCACCGTGTACAAGGCCACGAACGCCGACGTGAAGTCGGCCAACGATCCGACCGTCGCGGCCGTCAAAATACTCTCGCACCCGCTCAGCCGCGATCCCGCGTTCCAGGAACGCTTCCCCGCCGAAATGCTCGGCCTGCGGCGGCTCACGCACCCGAACATCGCCCGCTTCTACGACAGCGGCGTTCACGCCGGCCTTGCGTACTACGCCACCGAGTTCGTCGACGGCACCGATGTGGCCACGCTGCTGGCGAAACACGAGAAGTCGCCGGATCAGCCCGGCCTCGGCTGGCAGG
>JBBQCQ010000669.1:0-2746 GCA_038318835.1 Gemmatales bacterium
TGCCGGTGGAAGTGGGGCAGTCGCCGAAGGACCCGACGCACGCGGCGATCTACGGCGTGAAGCTGGCCGAGGCGATGAAGGCCGTCGGCGTGGAGGCAGAAGTGTCGTACCCCGGCGCGGAGTCGAAGAAGTACAAGAACGTCAACGATTTCTTCATCCAGAAGCTGACCGCGAAGTAAGCAAGTCCCGAAAGCCCCGGCACGAACGTGCCGGGGCTTTACGCCACCCGCCGACGGGTGAATCGTTCTTCCACGGGCGGGCGAACTTCCGGCAGAATCAACCCCGCCTCGGCCGCCACCCGTCGCCCGCCGTCGCCCACTCCGTCGGCCGCCGCCCGCAGGCGGTTCGCCAGTCGCGATTCGATCTCGGCCCGCATGTCGGCACTATCCCGCTCGTCCGCGTCCTCGTTTGCCATCAGTCGTGGCCCCGGCGAGAGCAGCACCTGCGCCAGCGCGTTCGCCTCATCCGGCTGGTCGGCGTGGTAGAACACCTCCCGCAGACCAGCCTCGGCGAACGGCCGCAACCGCGGCACCAGTGACACCGCGATGTCACTGCCGATCGCGTCCAGAGTTCTCAACAGCGGCGTGCGCGAGACCACCGCGCTCGCGTCGTCGATCAAGTCGATGGGGAACCCTTCACCGACCAGGCGCACGGCCTCGTCCCACACGGCCGCGAGCAACGGGCGAAGTGTCAGCGTGGGCGTGTTGTCCACGCCGACCGGCGCGAAACCAGCCGCGGCAAGAATGTCGGCCACGGCGGACGCCGATGGACCAGGCGAGACTTCCACGATGGTCGAATCGCCGAACACCGGGAAGCCGACCCGCACCGCCTGCCGGCACGGTGACAGCGTGGCCCGCACGACTGCGAGCGGGTCGGCCGTTTCGCTTTCCACGAGGAGCGTGGCCGGGCCGCTCGTGCGTACACGGCCGCGGGCCTGTTCGAGTTCCAGTGGGGTCGCCCGACCACGGACGAACGGCTCGGCGAGCCGTTCGAGGACGGCGGTGGGGTAACTCGTGACGACCGTACCGCCGCGGAGGACGTGCTCGGCCGCGAACGGCACCGCCTGCGGGCAGTGCCGCAGTTCGAGGACGATGTCGCTCCGCGAAGGGGCCGCCTCCCGGCCGGCATCGGTGCGACCGGCCGCAACAAACGCCGTCAACTCGGCCGCGTCGAGCCGTAGCGTCCGCCGCCAGCCGAACCACGGCCGCGGCCGTTTCCGCGGGCGGTCTTCGAGGCGGTCCAGCCACGTCTGCAGTTCGACCTTCGCCCGCCGTCGGCAGAATGCGTGATCGACGAGACCCGCCGCCTGCGCCTCGCGGGCCGTCAGAGGTGCGAGCGAATCGCGGCCGACGAGCGTTCGCAGGCGGGCCGTGCCGCCCCAGCACGGCGAATCGCCGAGGCTCAGGACGGTGTCCGGCGTGGCGACGGCGAGGCGGTCATCGCACGCCAACGCAAGTTCCAGCCCGGCCGCGTGACACGGGCCATCGATGAAGGCGAGCGTCGGGATCGGCAGTTCCGCGAGTTGCTTCAGCACGTGTCGGCCGAACGCGGCATACTCACGGGCCTCGGCGTCGGTCGCGAAGATTTCGGGTTCGTGGCCGACGCAGAACGCGGTCGGCTTCGCACTGCGAACGACGAGGATTTCGACGAACAGATTGTCGCGCACGACTTCGACAGCCCGGCCGACCTCGGCCACGCGGGCGGCGGTGAGGCGGGTGCCGGGGAAGTTCAGCCACAGAGTCGCCACGCGACCGGCGGCCTCGACCCAGACGGTGTCAGTCTCGAAGAGCATCGTCTGGCATCGTCGCGAATCGGTTCGGGGTGCGTCAAGCCCACATCGCGGTACGCTAATCAAAACGGCCCGCGGAAGACGCGGACTTCGACGCGGATGAAGCCCCGATGAAACCCAATCCGATTTTTGGATTGATTCTGCATTTTCCGCGTCTTCAAAACCGCGGGCTTCGCGTGCCGTTTTGTCTTGAGATTCCCGGCCGGCGTTTGCAAGATAACCCCGATGGCAGTCCTTACACTCCGTTGGGCCGAGTTTCCGCCGCCGACGTTCACCGGCGGGTGCGTCACTGTTGGCAACTTCGACGGCGTTCACCGCGGCCATGCCGCCCTCGTCGGCACCGCGAAGCGACGAGCGACGACGGTCGGCGGCCCCACCGTCGTCGTCACGTTCGACCCGCCGCCGGTCGCGCTCTTGAACCCCGCTGCCTACAAGCAACCGCTCTCGACGCTCGCCGACCGCACGGCCGCCCTCGTCGCGGCCGGAGCGGATCATGTCGTCTTCCTGAAGACCGAGCCGAGCTTGCTGGCCCTGAGTGCCGAGGCGTTCTTCGAGGACGTGCTTGTGCGCCAGCTCGGCGCGAAGGCGATCGTCGAGGGGTACAACTTCCACTTCGGCCACGCTCGCGGCGGCAACACGGCCACACTGCGAGCGATGTGCGCCGCGGCCGGCCTCGCGTTCGAGGAAGTGCCCCCGCTGCTCGTGACCGGCGAGCCGGTCTCCAGCAGTCGCGTGCGGGCGGCGGTGAACACCGGCGACGTGGCCACCGCGGCCGACCTGCTGGGCCGGCCATATGCCGTGGCGGGCGAAGTCGTGACCGGGGTGAAGCGCGGCCGCACGCTCGGCTTTCCGACGGCGAACCTCGATGGTGTGGAAACGCTGCTGCCGGCCGTCGGCGTGTACGCGGTGCGGGCCACCGTGAACGGGCAGACCCACCCGGCGGCAGCGAACATCGGC